>JAUMDQ010000155.1:0-10587 GCA_032121715.1 Flavobacterium sp. | reverse complement strand
AACAGCGCTACAATCGGAATACTTCCTCCTGAACGAACTGGAATAGCAGAAACACCAAAAGATTCCGTATACGCTTTGTTAGCAGCTTGGTATCCGATGCTGTCAATTGGCGTTACATAACCTTGACCGCCATGATGAGGTGTAACTTTCACTGTTACCGCACTTGGTGCAATACTTTCAAAGTGTTTTTTAAACAATTCTGTAATATTTTCCCAATCTTGGTTTGGAACTAAACGCATAGAAATTTTCGCAAAAGCTTTACTTGCAATTACGGTTTTCGCACCTTCGCCAGTGTAACCTCCCCAAATTCCGTTTACGTCTAAAGTTGGACGAATAGAATTTCTTTCATTTGTTGTATAACCCGCTTCACCGAAAGTATCAGCAATATTCAATGCTTTTTTATAAGCGTCTTCAGAATAAGGTCTTTTAGCCATTTCGGCTCTTTCTTCTAACGATAATTCTTCCACACCATCATAAAATCCAGGAATAGTAATATGATTGTTTTCATCATGTAACGAAGCAATCATTTTCGTTAAAACATTAATTGGATTTGCTACAGCTCCACCATATAAACCAGAATGTAAATCTCTGTTCGGACCAGTAACTTCCACTTCTACATAACTTAAACCACGTAAACCAGTTGTTATTGATGGTTGTGTGTTAGAAATCATACCTGTATCTGAAATTAAAATCACATCACAAGCTAATTTTTCTTGATTGCGTTCTACGAACCAGCCTAAACTTTTTGAACCTACTTCTTCTTCACCTTCAATCATGAATTTCACGTTACAAGGCAAATTATTATTCGCAATCATATATTCGAAAGCCTTCACGTGCATGTACATTTGACCTTTGTCGTCACAAGCACCACGAGCAAAAATTGCACCTTCTGGATGAATTTCTGTAGTTTTAATAACAGGTTCAAATGGAGGCGAAGTCCATAATTCAATTGGATCTGCTGGTTGCACATCATAATGACCATACACTAAAACGGTTGGTAAGCTTGGATCAATTATTTTATGTCCGTAAACGATTGGATAACCTGGTGTTTCACACATTTCTACCACATCGCAACCTGCTTTTTCTAAGCTTGCTTTTACCGCTTCGGCCGTATTAATTACATCTTGAGCATAAGCACTATCAGCACTTACAGAAGGCATTTTTAGTAATTCAATTAATTCTTTAATGAAACGTTCTTTATTTTCCTGAACGTATTGTTTTATGTTTTCCATGGTTGTTTTTTATAAAGTTCAAATATACGAAATGAATTTTAAAGGGAAAAGAGCAAAAGACAAAAGGCAAAAGGTGAAATGTTTTAAACGAAGCATTTTTTAAGAAAAACGGATATAATTCATGTGTTTAAAAAGCAGCAATTTACTTTCAAAACACTGATTTAAAAATATTTGAACATTGAACATTGGAAATTGATAATTATTATTATCTTTGCACCCTTAATTAACCGAGGTCGAGTACCTCAAATTTAATCCACAAGATTATGCCAGTAAAAATTAGATTACAAAGACATGGTAAAAAAGGGAAACCTTTTTTCTGGATCGTAGCTGCTGATGCACGCTCAAAAAGAGATGGTAGATTCCTAGAAAAAATTGGAACTTACAATCCTAACACTAACCCTGCAACTATTGATTTAAATATTGATAGTGCTGTTCAATGGTTACACAATGGTGCACAACCTACTGACACGGCTAAAGCAATTTTATCTTATAAAGGTGCTTTATTGAAACATCATTTAGATGGTGGTATCAGAAAAGGTGCATTAACACAAGAACAAGCAGATGCTAAATTAGCAGCTTGGTTAGAAGCAAAAGCTGGAAAAGTTGACGCTAAAAAAGACGGTTTAAGCAAAGCGGATGCTGATGCAAGAGCTAAAGCTTTAAAAGCGGAAAAAGTAGCTAACGAAAAACGTATGGCTGCACAAGCTGAGGCTGCAAAAGTAGAAGAACCTGCTGCTGAAGTAACTGAAGAAGTTGCTACAGAAGAAGTTGTTGAAGCTGCTGCTGAAGAAACTACAGAAGCTCCTGCTGCTGAAGAAACAAACGAAGAAAAAGAAGCTTAATATACTGCGATTATGCGTAAAGACGAGTGTTTCTATTTAGGCAAAATCGCTAAAAAATTTAGTTTCAAAGGAGAAGTTCTTATCTTTTTAGATACGGACGAACCTGAACTTTATCAAAATTTGGAATCAGTTTTTATTGAATACAATAAAAATCTGGTTCCATTTTTTATTGAAAAATCTGCCATTCACAGAGATAAATTCCTGAGAGTTAAATTTGAAGATGTTGATACGGAACTAGAAGCCGACAACATGAAAAATTTAGAAGTTTATTTGCCTCTTACCATGTTACCAAAACTTGAAGGTAACAAGTTTTATTTTCACGAAATTATTGGATTTAAAGTTGTCGATCAACGTTTAGGCGATATCGGAACCGTTCATGCTATTTTGGATAATGCGGCACAACCTATTTTTGAAATTTTCAAAGGTCAGAAACAAATTTTAGTCCCAATGATTGATTCTTTTATTATTGAAGTCAATAGAAAAGAGAAAGAATTGGTTTTAAATACACCTATTGGTTTAGTGGATTTGTATTTGGAATAGAAAACTTCCACATTCAAAATTCGTTAATCAAAATTCAACATTCATTTTATGTTCAAGTTTAAACAATTCTCCATTCAACAGGAAAAATCTGCCATGAAAGTGGGAACAGATGGCGTTTTGTTAGGCGCTTGGACACCCTTAATCAACAATCCTTACAACATATTAGATATCGGTGCCGGAACAGGCTTAATTTCGCTTATGTTGGCGCAAAGAAGCTATGCGGAACAAATTGATGCGATTGAAATTGAGGAAAATGCGTATGAAGAATGTGTAGATAATTTTGAAAATTCACCTTGGGCAGATAGAATATTTTGTTATCATGCAGGTTTAGATGAGTTTGTTGAAGAATTGCAAGAAGTAGACGAAGAAACAAACGAGGTTGAAATGCTTGAACAATATGATATTATTGTTTCCAATCCACCGTTTTATTCTGAAGACTATAAAACACCAGATGAAGCACGCGATTTGGCTCGTTTTGCAGATGCCCTTCCTTTTGATGAATTAGTCGAAGCGGCTTATTTGTTATTGTCTGAAAACGGAATTTTCTCTGTAATTATTCCTTATGCTGCAGAAGAAAATTTTATCGCTTTAGCGGAACAATCTTTATTATTTCCTTTAAAAATTACCCGTGTAAAAGGTACGCCAACTTCTGAAATTAAAAGAAGTTTATTGGCATTCACTCGTATCGAACAAACACCAATTATTGATGAATTAGTGATTGAAACCGCACGTCATCAATATACTCCTGAATATATAGAATTGACTAAAGAGTTTTATTTGAAAATGTAGTTTTAGTTATTTGTTTTAACTAAATGTTGCATGCCATAAAATTCAATTGCTTTTTCTTTTAGCGGATTAGTACTCCATTCTGCCCATTCGTTTGTATATGGATTGTAACCACATTTTAAAGGTTTAGACAAATCAATATCACCATCAAAATGGTTGCGTTCTGTATAAGCTCGACAATCAGTACATATGTGACGAAATTCGCAATCTTTGCAAACCTCAATCCTATCTTTAGTAATATTCCAATATTTTTTAAAATCAGGATGATTTAAAGCTTCTTCTAAAGGCGTTTCTTTTATATTACCAAAAATTTGCGGCATAGACGGACAGTTTTTTATGTTACCGTCAATATCAATTGATATTTTTTTATGTAAGCATGAATTGTGATTAATTGATTCTGTAATCTGCTTTAAATTTATAAAATTATTATGAATGAAAACACTACCACATAATTTGTTTGCATATGTGTTTTTTGAAAACTCAATTACTAAATTATTGTTGTTTAATTTTATTGGTTTTTCTATAGAGTTTAAAAATGTAATTTTTTTAATTCTAATATTGGTTGATATATTTTCAATGAATTCATTGCTAAAATAATTACCTGAAAGATAGATTTCAATATGTTCTATACTGCTTTCTTCAAAGTAATGTAAAAATTTCAAAAAATTTATGATTACTGGTTTTTCGCAGATCAAAACCAAACCTTTTGTTCCTAATAATTCTATTTGAGTAATAAAAGATTTCGAATTAATTTCATTGTGATTTTGTTCTGAAATTTCAATTATCATATTTGAAACAATTCCTTCAAAATAATAATCAGGATTGATTTGAGGAAAATAATCAGGATTCTTACTATAAAATCCTAAATTATTCTCAATAAAATAGTCAAACCATTTGTTTAATACAAGTGAATTTTCTGGTTTTGTTTTCTCAATGTTTATTATGTTTTTATTAATTTCATTAAAAACGAAATTTGAAATAAAATAATAATTTTTAAACTGTGTGTCAAAAAGAATTGACCTATTTACTCCTTTAAAAATAAAAATATTAGAGTAAAACTGGAAATAACTATTCATCTAAATTAATTGTACAGATTTGTTTGTAAAAATTTTTTGATAGGTGAAAATTTGTTTGATGAATTTTAGAATTAACTATTTCTACCTTTCTAATATTTTGATTGTTTATTTCATGAATTGTCATTTGTTTAAAATAGACAGGTAAAATAGAATTGTAATCAAATTCTTTATTTTTAATTTCAGTTTTTTTGTTGTTCATAAATATACTCTGCTATTTTTTTTTCAATATAATAATTACAATCAATTGAGATACTTTCAAAAACCCCATCAACATTAATTTCTAGAAAATATAAATTATCATCAATATCTAGTATTAAGTCAACAACGGCGAAATTTAATGAGTATTTAATTAATAAGGATTCAATTTTGTTTTCTAATTCATTTGGAATTTTAAAGGTGTTTAATCTTGGCATTTTACTAAAATCATAGTGCCTGAAATCTAGTTTTGTGTTTTCATTCCTTTGTGAAAATATAGCCTGAGAATAAAATTTTCCATTAAAATACACAGATTTAATATCACATTTTTTTATGATATTTTGCTGAAATAAAGAAATTCCAAAAGTTTCTGGTAGGTTCTCAATTTCTTTCATGCCTAATTCTGTCGTATATGATCTATAATTAACATTGTCTATATTAATTTTTAATAATTCATGACAAGGTTTTGTAATAACAGATTCATTGTTTTTAAAGAAAGTTACTAAATCATTTTTTTTATTTGTAACTATGCTATTTGGAATTGGTATTTTTAATTTTTTCGCATCAAGTAGCACTCTAATTTTGGACAAACTATTTAAATGCACTAAGTTGCCTAGTTTGTTTTTATTTTCAATAGTGCTAAAAAACCCAAACAAGTATTCATAAACTAATTGACTGTGAATTTCTGAATTTAATTTAGAGCTATTTAGATTTGTAATTTTGTTAAAAAAGTAGAAGTCTTTATTCAAACCATCTTCTTTTTCATTAAAATCATTAAAATAATGTATGTTTTTAAACTCTTCAAAATAATTATTAATCCTTTTATGTCTAACTTTATAGAAATTTAGCCAATCAATTGTTTTACATACTGTTGGGTTGAATTTGCTTGTAAAAATATAAACCATTTTATTTCATAGTTGCTAAAGCTTGTTCAATAGCACTTCTAAATTTATAATAGGTTCCAAAAGAAAACAATTTCTCTGTAACTGTTTTTTGTGAATTAATACCAGTTAATTGATATTTAATTATCTTTCCTTCCGAGGCTAATATTATTCTAGGATAGCCACCATTTAAATCTAGTTTTTCTATAAAACTTTTTTCAACTGATAAATGTCTGAAATTTGAAGGGTGTGTTTTTACAAACTCTTCAATTTGTAATTTTGAATCGAAAGTAATTGATATAAAATCAACTTGGTCATTGAATTTTTGTTGAAGTGCATTTAATATATCAATTTCTCCAATACAGGCAGCACATCCACTAAACCAAAAATTATAAATTACTAATCTTTTTGTTTTGGAACTATCAAATTCATTACCATTAATATCTTTCACAACAAAATAAGGTATTTCTTTACCCAAAAAACCACGTAAATTTTTAAGATTTATGTTTGTGTATAAATCGTCATAATTAATTTTGGGAATACTATCTATTTTAGCTGTTTTTTTAATTGTATCATTATTTTCATTCTCTTGAGAGTTGGAAATGTTGAAGAACAATAAAAAAGATATAACTATTAATTTCATATTAAAATTTTTTAAATAAGCGGTAAATAAATACCGCTTATATTACTATTAACCTACTTCAGTTCCAATAGGTTGTAAACCACCCCAATCTGCATCTGGTTCATCACACATTACAGTTCCGTCTCCAGAGTTTTGAATATCCATAGTAGTAGATCCATTTGAATCTGGTCCAGTAAATCCTATTACAATTTGAGAAGTTAAAGCTCTTCTTCCACCAAAAGTATTTAATTTAGTTTTGTTTTCAAGTTCAAATAATTCAAACTCATTTAATAAGTTACTCATAATTTTAATTTTTAAATTAATATTTTTTTAAACGTTTTTCTATCTACGTGCACTTAGATTTAGTATAAACGTTGTGTGAATACAATACTACAAATAGTAATTTAAAAAAAAGTGCGGGAAAACCGTACATTTAAAATTATTTTAAGCTCCCAACCTCTTTAAAATCAGTTGTTATTAATTTTAGATTGGATTTTTTTTTCATTGACTTTTAAAAATGACGACAAATAGTTAGTCAATTATTTTTGTTCTATATATATTTACTCCACTTGATACATACTTCTAAACTGATAAAAAACTCTTTCAATAAGTCGTAAATCTTCTGTAATAATAGCTGCAGATCCACGCATTTCTTGCTGAAATTGAATTTTCTTTTTATATGAAGTTTCCAATCCTTTTGGTAAAGCAATATCTATTAGTAAATTGCCATCCTTATCTGGAGTTAAGGATATTCTTTTAACTTGTCCTTTTAAAATCCCGAATTCTTTATCAGGATAATTCGCTAAACGAATATTAACACGTTGGTTTTCTTTAATTTTCCCTGAATTTAACGCAGCTGCTTTTAATTTACCAATGAAGCCATTTTGATGCGTTGGAATAATCGCAAACATATTTTCTCCAGCAGTAATGTTTTGGTTCACCGACCAAATTTGTAAAAATGAAACCATTCCTTCATCAGACGAACGAAAAACATAGTTTAATTCCCAATCTTTAATGGCTTTTTTTAGTTGATAAAAAGCTTGTAACACATTGGTTTCTAAATTGGTGTTTTCTTTGTTTTCGTTAATTTGTGTCGTTTGATGGTTCCTTTTTAAATCGTTTATCGAAGATTTGGTTTGAGAAATAGAACTCAATAAGTTTTTATAATTTTTCTCCGCTTGTAAATAAATTAAGCGTTGCTTTTCGATTTCTTGGGCAGAAATCACCCCTTTTTTAAATAAGGTTTCTTGTCGGTTGACATCAATTTTTTGAATTTGTAACTCATTTTCAGTTATTGATTTTTGAGCGATTAACAATTGTAATCTTTCCGTTAATTGTGTTTTTTCATAACCTTGAGCATTCGTATCTACATTAAAAGGTCGTAATTTTTTGTTTAAATGATCTGCAATATATTCTTTTTGGAAAACCGCAAAACTAGCCTCAACTTCTCCCAATTGGGCGCTTTTAAATTTTTCGAAAGGAAATTCGCTTTTATCTAAATTGATGTTTTCAATAGTGGATTTCAACAAAAAAACATCTTTGTAGTTTGCCGAGTTTTCAATCACTGCTAAAGGTGTATTGGCTTTCACATTGGCCTTATCTTCAATTAAAATGGCTTGAATTTTTCCATTCACTTTGGCTACTAATTTTTCTGGTGGCGTGTTAGTAGTGATAATAATTTCGCTTGTCACCACATCTGGATATCTAATAAACCAAGAAGTAAATAACAACAATAAGATAATTCCAAAGATTAGAAAGGTTCCCCAACGAATCATCCAATTAGGAACTTTGGTAAGTATATCTTGTACTTCTTCGCTGCGTAGTTCGAAGTCGGTGTTTTTGTTTTCTGACATTTTTTTCTTTTTTATCCTGCAAGGTTTTTGAAACCTTGTAAGTTTTATTTTTATATGGATATCTAAATGGTTTTAGAAACTTTGAAGGAAATTAGGTTCCTAACTGCAACTGATTTCTAACTAAATTATAGTAGTTTCCTTTTTTCGCTACTAACGTTTCGTGATTGCCAATTTCAATTATTTTTCCTTTTTCAAGCACCACAATTTGATCGGCATTCATAACAGTACTTAATCGGTGCGCGATAACTACAACGGTTTTGTCTTTGAAAAAGATATCTAGTTTTTCCATGATTTCTTTTTCGTTATTCGCATCTAAAGCAGAAGTTGCTTCATCGAAAAAGAGCATTTCTGGGTTTTTATACACGGCTCGTGCAATTAATAAGCGTTGTTTTTGACCCGTACTCATTCCTACACCTTCAGACCCAATTTTGGTATTGTATCCTAAAGGTAAACCAGAAACATATTCTTTAATATTTGCCACATCAGCAGCGTAAACCAAACGTTCTTTATCTATAATATCTACGCCAATGGCAATATTGTTAGCAATCGTATCATTAAAAATAAAACCTTCTTGCATTACTGCACCAATGTTGTTTCGCCACGCTTTTTGGGAAATGTTTTTTAGTTGTGCATTTCCAATTGAAATTTCTCCATTTTGAGGTTCGTAAAACTTTAAAAGTAATTTCATTAAAGTCGTTTTTCCGCTACCACTTGTTCCTACAATGGCAGTAATTTTATTGGCTGGAATAATTAGACTTAAATTATCTAAAACAGAAATATCGGAACCTAAATAACGAAATGAAAGCTCTTTAATGGTGATGTCTTCATTATTTGGAATATCATTAGTTTGATGTGCTTCTTGCTGAATTTCATCTTCTTTTTCGTGAATTTCAGACAAACGTGCTAAAGATATTTTCGCATCTTGCAATTCTCTTACAAAACCAATTAATTGTGATATCGGACCATTTAAACTTCCTACAATAGAACTAATCGCTAACATCATTCCTAAAGTAATTGTACCATCAATAACCAGTTTGGCGGATAATATAAGGATAAAAATATTTTTTAATTCATTAATGATTTGAGAACCTGATGATTGGGTTTGTTCTAAGATTAAGCCTTTTGTGGAAACTCGGAACAATCTTGCTTGTACATATTCCCAACCCCAACGTTTTTGTTTTTCGGCATTATGCAATTTAATTTCTTGCATGCCGTTAATCAGCTCTATAACTTTACTTTGTTCTTGAGAAACTTCTGAGAAACGTTTATAATCTAATTCTTCTCTTCGTTTTAAAAATAGTGTAATCCATCCAAAATATAGAATACTTCCAGCGAAGAATACAAAAAAGATCATTAAATTATAGTAAGCTAAAACGCCTCCCATCACAATCATGTTAAAAACAGAAAAGATAACGTTTAAGGACGATGTAGTCAATATTTTTTCAATTCGATGGTGGTCGTTGATACGTTGCATGATATCTCCAGTCATACGAACATCGAAAAAGGATATAGGTAAATTCATTAATTTGATAAAGAAATCTGAAATTAATGAAATGTTGATTCTTGTGGAAAGGTGAAGCATAATCCAGCCTCGTATTAATTCTAAACCCATTCTTCCAGCAAAAAGGAAGAGTTGTGCGAATAAAATCATATACACAAAGCTCATGTCTTGGTTTTGAATACCAACGTCGACAATACTTTGCGTTAAAAATGGAAAAATTAATTGTAAAATACTTCCTGCGAGAAGATTGACAGCTAATTGTATTAAAAACGATTTGTATTTTAGCACATAACGAGACAATAATCCAAAACCTAAAGCTTTTTTCTTGCCATCTTTACCATTGGTATCGCTATCTAAATCGTAAAAAGTTGGTGTGGGTTCTAATAATAAAGCTACACCTTCTTGAGTGAAATTGTCTGCATTGTTTCCAATCCAGAATTTTATAAATTCGGTTTGTGTGTATTCCAGTAATCCGAAACCTGGATCTGATATTAAATATTTTCCTTTTTTGATGTCATAAAGTACCACATAATGTTCTTTATTCCAATGTAAGATACAAGGTAAAGGCGCTTCGTTTAAACGTTCTAAGTTTAATTTTACACCTAGTGTACGAAAACCAATTTTTTCAGCAGCATCGGATAGAAATAATAAATTACTTCCTTCACGAGTAGTTTCACTGAAATCTCTTAATTGTTGAATGTTAATGGTTTTACCAAAGTGTTTCCCAACTATTTTTAAGCAGGTGGGTCCACAATCTTTAGCATCGGCTTGTTTGTAATTAGGAAATTTCTTCAATTTTTATAAATTTTGAGTCAAAAATAGTAAAAAAACTGTCCGAAAAAACTTTCAGACAGTTTAATTAAATATTTAATGTTTTAATAAGCAAGATAAACACAAACGTAAGTATTTAATCCCATTAACTCACAAGTAGGAGTCATCATTGATCCGTCAGGGTTTGTTTTTGGAGGGCAACTATCCGTCGTTCCATCACAATAATCGTATTTAAATGGTTTTGCACCACCACCATTAATGTTTTTTTGCTCATTTTTGCTCAATTTT
>JAUMDQ010000154.1:0-5241 GCA_032121715.1 Flavobacterium sp. | reverse complement strand
ATGCTATTGAAATTGTAGACGTCAAAAAATCAGTAGATTTAAACATAGAACGTTTCGATAAATTATATGCCGCTGCTACTCCAAAAACGTTACCTGATTTAAAAAACCAATATCCCTTTTTATTCCCAACGCAATTTCCAGATTCTATTTGGTATGCGAAGATTAGTGACCCAATTTTTAAAGAATTAAACACAGAAGTTGCCAAACAATTTCCAGATAATAAAAAATTTGAGGAAGGTATAGAAATGATGGTTTCTCGCATTAAACATTATTTTCCAGAAGAGAAAAACCCTAGAGTAATTACGTTAGTTAACGAAGTTTTAATTGACAAAAAAGCCTTTTACACTAAAGATTTAATTTTAATTTCTTTGGACACTTATTTAGGGAAAAATCACAAATTTTACGAGCCATTTGCAGAATATCAGAAAGCGAATTTGGAAGCGCATCAAATGTTACCCGATTTAGTAACTAATTTTGCTTTTAGAAAAATTGTTCCTTCTCAAGATAAAACGTTAATTAGTGAAATGATTTATTTTGGAAAATTGCATTATTTAAAAGACTTATTAATACCAGAAACGCCAAATTATCAAAAAATTGGATATACGGAAATGCAAGAAAAATTCTGTATAGAAAACGAATCGCAAATGTGGAGTTATTTGGTCAATGAAAAATTATTATATGATAATAACATAAAAAATTACCAACGTTTTATTGAAGATGGTCCTTTTACAAAATTTTATTTGGATATCGACAGAGAATCACCTGGTAGAGTTGGACAATGGTTAGGTTGGCAAATTGTAAAAAGTTATATGGAAAATAACGATGTAACTTTAGAACAACTTTTAAAAACAGAACCAACAGTTATATTTAATAAATCAAAATACAAACCTAAAAAATAATATTCGATTTACGACTTACGATTAAAAATTTACGAATAGAAACTATAAAACACAAACATGAGCAAAACATCTGAAATTAAAGTAAATATAGAATTAGACCAAAACAATGTGCCAGAAAAATTAACTTGGACAGCACAAGATGGCGGTGTAAATAATGAAGAAGCCAAAACCGTTTTATTATCCATTTGGGATGCCAAAGCTAAAGAAACACTTCGCATCGACTTATGGACAAAAGACATGCCGGTTGATGAAATGAAAATCTTTTTTCACCAAACATTAGTAGCGATGACAGACACTTTCCAACGTGCAACTGGCGATGAAAAAATGACTGGAGCCATGACAGATTTCTGTGATTATTTTGCCGAAAAATTAGAATTAAAGAAAGAATAAATCTTTTAAAGAACTTTTAAAAAGCCATCGTAATTGATGGCTTTTTTTTATAAACAAATACTAAATAAAAGTTAAACTACTACAATTTGATAGTATTACTATTATATTTGCGATATAAATTATCAAAAATGGAAAATTTAATTGCAAATATTAAAATTCAAGTCAATCCAAAAACCTATGTTAAAGACCCAGAGACCTCAACTTTGGGCAAAAAAATCATACAAAATAGCATTTTTTTAATTGACGAAATTGGTTTTGAAGAATTCACTTTTAAAAAGTTAGGCGAGAAAATTGGCTCGAATGAAAGCTCTATTTACAGATATTTTGAAAACAAACACAAACTTTTAGTATATTTATCTTCATGGTATTGGGCTTGGATTGAATATCGCTTAGTTTTTTCAACAGCTAACATTGAAAATAAATTAGAAAAACTTAAAAAAGCAATTTGCATTGTAACGGAAACCATTCAGGATGACAATTCAACGGAATATGTAAATGAAGCCATTCTAAACAAAATTATCATTGAAGAATTCACAAAAACGCTACACAACAAACACGTTGATGAAGAAAACAAAGAAGGCTTCTTCCTAATTTACAAGCAGGTGAATTATAGAATTGAAAAAATGATTGAAGATGTAAATCCCGATTATCCGTATGCCAAAAGTTTGGTTTCTTCTATCATCGAAGGTTCGCTTCATCAGCATTTTCTAAGAAATCATTTGAAAACAATTACCAATTGTAATGCAGAAGTAAATCCATCATCCTTTTACATTCATCTAGTAGAAAATCTTTTAAAAAAATAAAGTATGTCACCACTAAAAAGATATTTTAATTTATTACGATTAGATCGAAAAGACATTCTTCAAATTATATCGTATGCAATTTTTGCAGGAATAATTAGCTTGTCACTTCCACTTGGAATTCAAGCAATTATAAATTTTATCCAAGCTGGACGAGCAAGTGTTTCTTGGATTGTTTTAGTAATTCTGGTAGTTATTGGCGTAGCTTTTGTTGGCGTTCTTTCATTGATGCAATTGCGAATTACAGAAAATTTACAACAAAAAATATTCATCCGTTCGGCGTTTGAATTTACCTATCGCATTCCAAAATTAAAATTTTCATCAACGTACAACAAACACTCATCAGAAATTGCCAACCGTTTTTTTGATACCTTATCCATACAAAAAGGGACTTCAAAATTATTGACCGATTTTTCAGCAGCTTTACTTCAAATTTTGTTTGGCATAATATTACTTTCCTTATATCATCCGTTTTTCATCATATTTGGAATTTTACTAAGTATTCTTTTATATTTAATTTACAGATTTTCATATGAATCCGGACTAAAAACAAGTTTGAAAGAATCGAAATTCAAATATAAAGTCGCAGGTTGGTTACAAGAATTATCTCGAAATAATTTCAGTTTTAAAAACCCTTATCATTTAGAATTTGCTTTAGAAAAAAATAACCGATTGGTTAACGATTACATCAATTACAGAGAACAACATTTTAGAGTTATCAAAAGACAATTTTCACAATTAATTGGTTTTAAGATAATTATTACGGCAAGTTTATTATTAATTGGTGGTTTCTTAGTTCTGAATCAACAAATGAATATCGGACAATTCGTAGCCGCAGAAATCATTATTTTATTGGTGATTAATTCTGTCGAAAAAATAATTTTAGGATTAGAAACGTTTTATGACGTTCTAACTTCTGTAGAAAAAATTGGAGAAGTGACCGATTTAGAAATTGAATCAGAATCAGAAGTCAACCAAAACAATTGTTTTATAAATCTGACTTTAGAATTAGAAAAAGTAAGCTTTAAATTTGACGATGAAACCAACAATGCTTTGAATGACATCAATTTAAAAATAAATCAAGGTGAAAAAATTGTAATTGAAGGTGATAATGGCTCAGGAAAAACAACATTGATTCGAATTTTATCTGGATTAATTCAACCGACTCAAGGGCATTTCATCATTAACGATGACACATTTAATAAAATGGATATTAATCAATATCGAACCCATTTTGGATGTATTTTACAAGGAGAAACATTATTCGAAGGTACTATTTTTGAAAACTTAACCTTTAATAATCCAAACATCTCAAATGAAGATATCAAATGGGCTTTAGATAATTTGAAGTTAACGAGTTTTATCAAAACCTTACCAAACGGATTAAACACACCTATTTTCCCTGATGGTAAACAACTTTCTTCGTCAAATATTCAAAAAATATTATTGGCAAGATGTGTTTTACACAAACCTCGTATTTTGTTTTTAGAAAATCCTACAGATAAAATGGATGTAGCCACCTCACAAGAAATAATTGCTTTTTTAATGGATCCAAATCAAAAATGGACCGTAGTAGTGACTTCTAATAACAAACAATTTAGTGCTAAAAGCAACCGAGTGATTACAATGGAAAAAGGCAAAATCAGTAACATTTTAAATAAATAATTATGTTAAATGTTTCAAATAACAACAGAATTGATAATAAGAAGCTAGAGAAATTTAGCTCCATTCAATTATTACATAAAGAAAAGCATTATAAAATTTTAAACAAGATATTATTAGCTTTTGTCATAATTGCAGTGGTGTTTTTATTTCTTCCTTGGACACAAAACATTTCTGGTTCTGGTGCGGTAACTACATTGAAACCAAATCAGCGACCACAAACGATTCAATCTTTAATTTCGGGAAGAATTGAAAAATGGTATGTAAATGAAGGTGATTACGTGAAAGCTGGCGATACTATTTTATTCATTTCGGAAATAAAAGAAGATTATTTAGATCCGAATTTAGTGGAGAACACTAAAAACCAAATGAACGCAAAAGAAGATGCTGTAGCTTCCTATGAAGGAAAAGTAGGCGCTTTAGATTCACAAATGAATGCGATTAACAGTGAAAGAAATTTAAAATCGCAACAAGCAAAAAATAAAATCCGACAAGCTCTTTTAAAAATAAAAAGTGACAGTATGGATTTAGAAGCGATTAAAACGCAAATCAAAATTGCTAATACACAATTTAAACGCTCGGTTCAATTGAATAAAGAAGGTTTAAAACCGTTGACAGATGTGGAAGAAAAGCGTTTGAAATTACAAGAAATTGAAGCTAAAATTATCACACAAGAAAATAAATTATTAAGCAGTGAAAACGAATTGATAAACGCTCGTGTGGAAATCAGCAGAATCAATGCCGAATATTCTGAAAAATTTTCCAAAGCACAAAGCGATCAATATACCGCTCAAAGCAGTAAATACGACACAAAAGCTCAAGTTAACAAATTGGAAAACCAATATAATAATTACAAAATACGAAATGGCATGTATTACATAAAAGCCCCACAAAGTGGCTATGTAAACCGAGCCTTGAAATCAGGTTTAGGTGAAAACATTAAAGAAGGCACACCAATTGTAAGTATAATGCCTGCTGTATATGACATTGCAGTAGAAACGTACATTTCGCCAAACGATTTTCCATTGATTAAAAAAGGAGAAAAAGTTAGAGTTTGGTTTGACGGTTGGCCTACAATTGTATTTTCTGGTTGGCCGAATTTATCTTACGGAACTTTTGGCGGAAAAATTGTAGCAGTAGAAAATTTCATTTCAGACAATGGAAAATATCGTGTGCTAATTGCTCCTGATAATGCAGAACAAAAATGGCCCAAACAATTGAGTATTGGTTCGGGTGCACAAACTATGGCACTTTTAGACAATGTGCCAATATGGTATGAAATTTGGCGAACTTTAAACGGTTTCCCTCCAAATTATTACCAACCCGCTAAAGAAAAAAACAAAGATGTTTCAGAAAAATAACATACAAATGAAAACGTATTTTTTTATACTTTTTTTGTTCCTAAATGCAGTACATGCGCAACAAACCAGCAATGAAATGTCGTTTAATGAATATTTAGGAATGGTGAAAAAATTTCATCCGTTAGTAAA
>JAUMDQ010000153.1:0-2838 GCA_032121715.1 Flavobacterium sp. | reverse complement strand
TCATTTAGAAGATTTAATTGTGAAAGAAAACAATCGCGGAACTGGTGCTGGTTTTGCTTTGTATTCTGAAATTATCAAACAAGGTAAAAAAGATAATGTACGAAGAATTGAATGGAATGTTTTGGATTGGAATACACCAGCCATCGACTTTTACGAAAAAAGTGGCGCGAAAGTTTTATCAGATTGGCGCGTAGTTCACATGGACGAAAACGGAATTGAAGCTTTTTTAAACAAATAACAAACACAACTTAAGATAATAGCATGGAAATTTTCAAATTTGGTGGTGCATCGGTAAAAGATGCGGCTGGAGTAAAAAACGTTTTAGAGGTATTAAAAACAGTAGGACATGAAAATGTTTTATTGGTAATTTCTGCAATGGGTAAAACCACAAACGCATTGGAAATTGTTATTAAGAATTACTTTGATAAGTCTAACGAATTATATGCTTCCCTTCAAGATATTAGAAAATATCACAATCAAATTCTTTTAGATTTATTTGAAGATGAAGAACATGAAGTCTTTTTTGATATCAACGCTCATTTTGACGATTTAGAATATTTTGTAAGAAGTAATAAATCGCCAAATTATCCTTTTGTATACGATCAAATTATTAGTATTGGCGAATTAGTATCAACAACAATTGTAAGTCATTATTTGAATTTTTCTGGTATTTCTAATCAATGGTTAGATGTGCGTCAATATATTAAAACGGATAATAATTACCGTGATGCGAATGTAGATTGGGAGCATACTCAGAAATTAATTTCGAAAATCAACAGAAAGAAATCTTTATTTGTTACTCAAGGATTCATTGGCGCGGATGAAAACAACTTTACAACTACTTTAGGTCGTGAAGGTTCTGATTATACGGCTGCGATTTTTGCGTATTGTTTAGGTGCAGAAAGTGTAACGATTTGGAAAGACGTTCCTGGAGTTTTAAATGCCGATCCAAGATATTTTGAGAATGCCGTTTTATTAAATCAAATTTCGTACAGAGAGGCGATTGAATTGGCTTTTTATGGCGCAAGTGTGATTCACCCAAAAACCTTACAACCTTTACAGAAAAAAGAAATTCCTTTGTATGTAAAATCTTTTATTAATCCGACTTTACCTGGAACAAAAGTGAGCAAAGGTGTCGATTTAGAACCAAAAACATCTTGTTTTATTGTTAAGAAAAATCAGATTTTAATCTCGCTTTCATCTATTGATTTCTCTTTCATTATGGAAGAAAATATTAGTGAAATTTTTGCTTTATTCTATAAATATAAAATCAAAGTTAGTTTAATTCAGAATTCGGCAATTAGTTTTTCAGTTTGTGTGGAAGACAAATTTGACAAATTTCAAGAGTTAAAAACTATCTTGTCAAAAAAATTCAAAGTTTCTTATAACGATAATGTTTCTTTATATACGATTCGTCATTTTGATGCAGCTTCTGCAGAAGTAGTGGAAAAAGACAAAACGGTTTTAGTAAAACAAATTAGCCGCGAAACGTTGCAAATTGTAACGCAATAATTTTGAAAGAGCCAAGGCAAAAGTAAAAAGAGCCAAAAGTTCAAAATTCTTAGTAAATAAATCCCAAAGATTTTGTGAGACCCTTTTCTAGGTAACAAACTTTGGGGTTATTTTTTGATATCAATTATTTAATTTTCTATTGTCCTTAACTTAATACTCAACCCATTACTTTGCCGAAACAATACAGAACGTATTATGGCAAGAATAGTTGATGTAGTAGTAATTTCCGACACGCATTTGGGGACTTATGGTTGTCAGGCGAAGGAACTACTTTCTTATTTAAAATCCGTTACTCCAAAAACGCTAATTATTAATGGTGATTTCATTGATATTTGGCAGTTTAAAAAAAGTTACTTCCCGAAACCTCACTTAAAGGTCATTAAAAAAGTCATCGATTTAGCTACAAAAGGCACCGAAGTGGTTTACATTTTAGGAAATCATGATGAGTTTTTACGTCGATTTGCCGATACGAATTTCGGAAATATTGAATTGACGAATAAAAAAATCTTGAATCTTGACGGTAAAAAAGCCTGGTTTTTTCATGGTGATGTTTTTGATGCTTCGGTGCAACATTCTAAATGGATTGCCAAATTAGGCGGTTGGGGTTATGATTTTTTAATTCGACTGAATGTTTTAAGCAATTGGTTTTTAACTCGAATGGGAAGAGAGAAATATTCCTTTTCGAAAAAAATTAAAAACAACGTAAAGAAAGCCGTGAAATTTATTGGAAATTTTGAAGATGCGGCAACGGAATTAGCCATTGAAAATGATTTCGACTATGTGATTTGCGGACACATTCACCAACCACAAATTAGAAAAGTGGAAAACAAAAAAGGAAGTTGTATGTATTTAAACAGTGGCGATTGGATTGAAAACCTTACTGCTTTAGAATACCAAAACAAAGAATGGAAGATTTATACCTATAACAAAAATGATTTTCAAGACGAATTAGAAACTGAAATAAATGATGTTGAAATGAAAAGTATTGAAAATTTAATTAAGGAAGTTGTTGCATTTAATTAGGAAAGTATGAGAATTTTATATGCCGTACAAAAAACAGGAAATGGACATTTAGCCAGAGCACAAGAAATCATTCCGATTCTACAAATTTATGGAGACGTGGATATTTTAACGAGCGGTAGTCAGTCGCAAATTAATATCGGTTTTCCCGTAAAATATGATTTTAAAGGCATTTCTTTATTTTATGGAAGCAACGGAAATGTTTCTTTTTTGAAAACGTTTTTCAAGAACAATTACTTCCAATTTCTATTTCAAATTTTAAAACTTTATGTTTATAAATACGATTTGATTATTAATGATTACGAA
>JAUMDQ010000152.1:0-3707 GCA_032121715.1 Flavobacterium sp. | reverse complement strand
CATTGGCGTTTGAAATAAACAACCAACTAAAATACGAGCGAAGCGGTGCATTAAAAAAATCGATAAAGACGATAGTCTGTTTCGCCCTAAACAACAAAAAAAAGTAGTGTGAATAAGCGTTTCAGTAAACAATGTGGATAAACACGAAATAATGTTAATAAAAAGTATGGACAAATAAAGAGATTAGAATATATATTTGTGAAAATAAAATGAGGTAGCTGTCGCCAAACAAAACTACCTCAATTTTTTAAAGTGAAAATATGACTTCAAAGATAGAAAATAAATCTTTACTTGTTGCTTCCATAGATAGTATATGCTATCGAATATCACTAAGCGACATTGAAATAATAAATAACAATCTTTTAGATAAAAGAATAAAAAGCGAAATTAATACGCGAACTGGCGAAGTAATAGAAGAAACTCCAATTAAAAAAAATTCACTTAAAATTCTAAGAAACGGATATCACATATATTTTGGAATACAGCGATTTCCCGACAAAGATTTTTTAGTTATTCATATAAATTCATACTTACTTGAAAATAGATACTTGGAAGGTATATCAATGCAAAATATCGAATTGATTTACACTAACATAATGAAGTGCGAAGTTGTCAAGTTAACATTTGAGGATTTTTTGTCAAAAGGTATTTTGTCGGACATTGACATAAAGAAAGACGTAACTATATCAAAAGACGAATTTAGAAAAGGAATTAAAGAATTACACAAAGCAAGTTTATCGAGAAAAGCGGTCGGTTTAGGTAGCAACCCATTTGACAATAATAACAATTTAGGTATAGAATGGAACTCTCGAGAAAAGGCAACCCCAACAGCACCATTTATAAAAATATACTGCAAAGAATTACAATCAGTAATGAAAGATGCTAAACTGCTAAAAGACGAAGAACAACCATTTTTTGAAACGTATGTCGGACATCAGAATTTAAAAGATATAGTTAGAATTGAAACCACTATTAAAAATCTAAAATCAGCGAGAAGATACGGAATTGAAAATCTTTCTTTATTGGAAGTATTGAAGTTAACAAGTGAGCAACTGAATAAAATTATTGTTACAGCATTAAATTTGAATTTAGAAAGACGAACTCCAATAGTCAACAAAATTAAAAACCTTGACAAATTAACTCCGAACGAATTACTAATTTATATTCATATCGACAATATGCTCCGTAACCAAAATAACGATATTGAAATGGCAATCGAATACACTTTGAATTACTTTGAGGATAAGGTCGCAAAATCGCGTATGAAAGCAAAATTATTAGACGTATATAGTCAACACATCGAAAGACAAACATACGTCGTTAAATCGAAGAAAATTAATGAGTTTTTTACCAATATAGGTTGGTCGTAAAAACCCCTGCTATTGATAGCGGGGTCAAGTTAACATTTTTGATAACCAAAAACACTAAAATAAAAACACTAAATTCGATTAGATGGAAGCCAAAAAAACAAGGAATAAAATAGTTCATTTTGATAAGAAAGTAATGTTTCGTGTTTCTGCAGATGAATACGCTAAAATCAAATTTTACTGCAAAGAAAATTCAACTACAATTTCAAAACTAATCAGAGATTTCATCAGAGAAAAAACTGCTTAATGTTCAATCGTGTTTTTATAATTAGGATTTTATTTGGCTATCTAAAACGCTTATTCAAAAAATAGCATTAATTCCCACGTTGCCAGAACCAACGTTTTTTCTTTGGAGGATTCTCGAGTAATAGTTGTTTTTCTTGTTTTTCAATTGCGAGTAACTGAGTCAAGTTTTTTATATGTTCATCTTTCTCCATTAGTTGACGTTCCAATATAGCCACTACCTTCTCCAAAGTGGATTCATTAGTAGAATGTGATTTTTTACTTTCAATTGTTTTTCCAACCAAGAAATGTGAGTTGACGTAACTAAGTTTAAATAACAGCTTTTCGTGTCCAGTTGGCAATTTTTCCAACTTTATATTTTTGGAGTTACTTTCCTTTAATTTACGGGCAACTTTGCGAAAAGTGGATTCAGATTTCCCAGTCAATTTTACAGCTTCCTTTAGTGTGATGTATTCCATACGTTCAATTGTTTTTCCAAGTTGAAATTACAGCCACTTTCAACGTGATGTTACCACTTAAAAAATAGTTTTCAAACTGCTATTGTTAACGTAAAAGGGAACAGGTTTACAATAGTTCAGTTAATACTATATATGAGAACGAAAACAAAATCAGATTTCATTAAAGTTAGAGTTACCGAGAATGAAAAAAAAATGCTTGAATATCATGCAATTCAGCTGAATATCACAATCAGCGAATTAGTTAGAAAATTTATAATTATTAAAAACTAAGAAAATGAGTAAAAAGAAGATTATTACAATGGAGCAACTTAAAAAAGAAAATCCGTGGAAGTACACGAGAGTTTTGTTAGCACTTCAACGAAACCAAGTAAAGCCAAAAGAATCCAAAAACACGAAACCTAAGAATGAGCCAACTAAACGAAATTTCACTTCCGATTTTGGCAAAAATGAGATTATGAAGTACATAACCAATAGGATTTTAAACAACTAAGAAGATGAAGAAAACCGCAATCGGAGTTGACACTCACAAACAAAAGGAGTATATAACGAGCGTAGAAGCCAAAAAGAAGCGATTGGAAGAGCTTTTAAGCTATTGCCAACAATTCATATCAATAGAGGATTTAAACGCTTTTAGCGAAGCCCCGAACGAATACTTCAAAAAAGCATTTAACGAGAAATTTCAGCACGAATTCCCACCACTTGTAAATTACTCGAAGCAATTAGAATTGTGTAACATTTCAGAAAGCAAAATCCAAGAGCTTGAAAGCAATTACAAAGCAATCCAAATCGAGAATTTTAACCCTGTTACATGCGAAGCACCCAACAAAGACTTCAATATATATGCAATAAACAGCGAAGCCGTTACACGCTACGAAAAAACGAAAAAATTATGCGATTTACTGAATGATTTACGAAGTGAACAGACTGTATATCCAGCAAATGTCGTACAGGGCGTACAGGGCGTAATAGGCTTCAACTTTCAAACCAACAAATTTGATATTAACGTGAATTTTATAAACCAAATTCCAACAAGGTCATATTAAGAAATGGAAGCTATTTTTTTGTGTTTAATCATTCTTTTTATGAGAATGAATTATAAGAGAAACTAATCAAATAAGGTAGTCTAAATTAGCTAAAATTAGATGAAAGGAGTAAAAACGGGAGGACGTGTCAAAGGTAGTGTTAACGTAACCACTAAGGAACTACGAACGCAAATAGAAACAATTTTACAAGGTTACTTTGATAAATTGGATTTTGAAAAATTGAAAGATGCGGATAAGATATTACTTGTTTCAAAGCTATTGCCTTTTGTACTGCCACGGCTTCAAACAATGGAACTTAAGGAATCACAAAAACACGAAGCGTTTAACGTAATTTATTTAGGAAATGGAATTGAACCAAAACACACACACAATGCAGAAAATTGAAAATATAGATGAACTTGTAAAATTCATAAACAACAACTTCGACAAAATTACTGAAGATGACTATTATAACATTTGTTGGCAATCATTAGGATTGATTACAAATAAACCAAAATCAGTTACGGAAGCAATACACGAAGTAACAAAGTTTTATGACATCATCAAAGACATTCCACCAGGTTACGAGAAACCATTTATGTTTATTGAGGGAGGGT
>JAUMDQ010000151.1:0-5481 GCA_032121715.1 Flavobacterium sp. | reverse complement strand
TAACCCCATTATCTTCTTTAGCTTGACCAATTCCCCAAGTTTGTGCCCAATTAGTGGCTAAAACGCCAACATCTTCCCCTTTTAAATCATCGATAGTAATCACGACAATTTGTGTAGAAGTGGTATCCGAATATCTAACTAGTTTTTCTTCTAATTGTGTTTTCTCAGTATCAGATAAAAGCTTAGCGTAATCATAAACCGAAGTCTGTAAACTTGGTTTTTCAGGAATTTTGAATTGGGCTTGAGCGACTATTCCAAAAAGGAAAACGAATAAAACGAATATTTTTTTCATATTAACCTCTTGAAATTTCATTAGACAATTCATCCGTATCATCATGATGATCATAAGGAAAGTGTTTTTTTAGTTGTTCGCCAGCTTCCAAAATCCCATTGATTAATCCGGCTTTATATTGGCCAACTTTGAATTTTTCGATTACATGATCTTTGGTAGAATTCCAAAAATCTGGTTCCACTAAATCATTGATGCCTTTATCTCCAATAACAGCAAAACTTTTGGATAACATGCAGATATAAAAAAGCACACCGTTTTTCAATTCGGTTTCATCCATTTTTAGAAGATGAAAAACCTCCTGTGCTCTTTCAACAGGAGGTTTAGTATTGCTTTCTTCAATATGCACACGAATTTCTCCCGAAGTGTTTTTTTCGGCAATCACAATAGCGTTAACAACTTCTTGTTCTTCCGCTTTGGTTAAAAATTCTTCGGTTTTTGACATTATTTTGCTTCTTTTTTATCGAAATCAAATTCTACATTTGGAGCTTTTTCTGCACCAGCATCTGACTTGAAAAAAGCTTTTTCTTTAAATCCAAACCATCCTGCAAACAAACTATTTGGGAAAATAGTCACGTGTGTATTGTATGGTTTCACAGCTTCATTAAAACGAGTACGAGCTGTTAAAATTTGATTTTCTGTACTAGCTAATTCATCTTGAAGCTTTAAGAAATTTTCATTCGCTTTTAAACTTGGATATTGCTCTACAGTTACTAATAAACGTGATAATGCACTAGTCATTCCACCTTGTGCTTGTTGAAATTGTGCCAATTGTTCTGGTGTAACATTACTTGGGTCAATTGTTACTGAAGTTGCTTTTGCACGCGCCTCAATAACTGCTGTTAATGTTCCTTTTTCGTATTCTGCTGCACCTTGTACTGTTTTTACTAAGTTTCCTATTAAATCATTTCTTCTTTGGTAAGATGTTTCTACATTTCCCCAAGATTCTTTAACATTTTGGTCTAATGTTACTGCGGTATTGTTAATTCCTTTAAAGTAGCTATACCCAATTAATAGGACTGCTCCAATGATAATAAATGGCAAAAATTTTCTCATAATTTTATTGTTTAAGTTAATTTATTTAATTGTTATTTTTTTTCTGAAAACTGTTACTGCGACTGAAAACTGAACTAAAGTCCTTTTTTCATTTCTAATAATTGATTTTTTATACCTTCTAATTTACTGATAATTTCAAAATTGTCTAAAGTTTTCTTTTTTCCTTCTTTCAGATGAATTTTTGCACCTTCTAATGTAAAACCGCGTTCTTTTACTAAATGGTAAATCATTTGTAACACTTTTACATCATCCGGACGAAACATTCTGTCGCCTTTAGCATTTTTTTTAGGATTAATTTCGTCAAATTCTTTATCCCAAAAACGGATTAACGAAGCGTTTACATCAAATGCTTTCGCTAATTCGCCAATGCCATAATATCTTTTTTCTGGTAAGTTTACTTGCATTTTTCTTTATATAATTGACTCATTGATTGTTGTCAAATAGACACATTAATCTAGAGATTGATTTTCCTGATTCGCTAATTTACTAATTAAAACATATTCTTTTGCAGAAATACTGCCATAATAAAAATTTAAAGGATTCACCACTTCACCATTTTTATGTACTTCATAATGTAAGTGTGGTGCTTCGCTTCGGCCTGTGCTTCCTACGTATCCAATAATATCGCCACGTTTTACTTTTTGTCCGGCTTTCACTTTGTATTTACTTAAATGAGCGTACAAAGTCAAATAGCCATAACCGTGACTAATTTCAATATGATTTCCGTAACCTGATAAACTTCCATCTGCTTTTCTGACAACTCCATCTCCTGTAGCGTAAATTGGAGTTCCTGTTTTAGCAGAAAAATCCATTCCTTTATGAAATTTTCTAATTTTTGTAAACGGATCACTTCGATATCCAAATCCAGAAGCCATGTGTTTTAATTCTTCATTTTTTACAGGCTGAATAGCTGGAATTGCTTTTAATAAAACCGCTTTTTGCTTGGCTAATTTCGTAACTTCATCAAGTGAAACCGATTGAATCGCTAATGCTTTCATAATTTCATCTACTTTTTTAGACGAATTAATTATCAAATCGCTATTATTAAAATCTTCTAAATCTTTATATCTATTTACGCCACCTAAACCAGCTCTGCGTTCTTCGTTGGAGATGGCGGCACTATTAAAATACACGCGATACAAATTATTATCTCGTTCTTCAATAGCTGATAAACCTTCTTCCATAAAAGCAATTTTTCTGTTCAATAAATTGTAATTCAATTTCATAGTTTCCAATTCACGCGCTTGTAATTTTGATTTTGGCGTTTCAAAAAAACTCGTATTACTTAAAACGAAAAAACATAAAAAACCAAATAACGCACTCGCTAATAAAAACAGCATCGCATATCCGATTTTGGTACTATTTTTAGTAACAATTCGTTTAAATGCTAATTTCTCTGCGTCGTAATAATATTTTACTCTCTTCATATTTGAAAAAGTTCCCTTTTAGCAACTTTTTGTTGTTAACGATTTCATTAAAATTTACTATTTTTGTGCTCGTTATCACAAAGTAACACTTATTATACGAAAGAACTTAAAATTTGTTTCACATTTCGAAACATTTTTTTTAAAAATTTCAATGAACTAAATTATTCGATTCAATATCATAAAAATGAAATCACAAGACATAAGAAAAGCGTATTTACAATTTTTTGAAAGCAAAGGACATACTATTGTTCCTTCTGCGCCAATTGTTTTAAAAGATGATCCAACACTGATGTTTAATAACTCGGGAATGGCTCAATTTAAAGAGTTTTTCTTAGGAAATGGTACGCCAAAAAGTCCTCGAATTACAGATACTCAAAAATGTTTACGTGTTTCTGGAAAGCATAACGATTTAGAGGATGTAGGTTTTGATACGTATCACCACACCATGTTCGAAATGTTAGGAAACTGGTCTTTTGGTGATTATTTCAAAAAAGAGGCGTTGCCTTGGGCTTGGGAATTTCTAACAGATGTTTTAAAATTAGATAAGGACCGTTTATATGTTTCTGTTTTTGAAGGAAGTACTGAAGATAATGTGCCTTTCGATCAAGAAGCGTGGGATATTTGGAAACAATTTGTACCAGAAGACCGAATTATTTTAGGGAATAAAAAAGACAATTTCTGGGAAATGGGCGATCAAGGTCCTTGTGGTCCATGTTCTGAAATTCATATCGATTTACGTACGGATGCAGAAAGAGCAGCTGTTTCTGGAAGAAGTTTAGTCAACGCAGATCATCCGCAAGTGGTGGAAATTTGGAATAACGTTTTCATGGAATTCAACCGTAAAGCCGATGGTTCTTTAGAAAAATTACCTGCACAACACGTAGATACTGGAATGGGATTTGAACGTTTGTGTATGGCGATGCAAAACGTAACATCAAATTACGATACAGATGTTTTCACACCGCTTATCGCGAAAGTAGAAGAAATTACAGGGTTAAAATACACTTCAAACGAAGTGAAAAATATTTCGGAAGAGCAAAATAAAACGAATATTGCGATTCGTGTTATTGTAGATCACGTTCGTGCAGTGGCTTTCGCTATTGCAGATGGACAATTGCCTTCAAACACTGGAGCTGGTTATGTAATTCGTAGAATTTTACGTCGTGCGATTCGTTACGGATTTACATTCTTAGACACAAAAGAACCTTTTATCAATAAATTAGTAGCGGTTTTAGCGAATCAAATGGGAGAATTTTTTCCAGAAATCAAATCGCAACAACAATTGGTTACCAACGTAATTCGTGAAGAAGAAGCTTCTTTCTTAAGAACTTTAGAACAAGGAATTCAATTGTTAGAAAACGTAATGGTAAATACTTCTGGAAAAGAAGTTTCTGGAGAAAAAGCATTCGAATTATATGATACTTTCGGATTTCCAATCGATTTAACAGCCTTAATTCTTAGAGAAAGAGGCTTTAGTTTAGACGAAGCAGGTTTCGAAACAGAATTACAAAAACAAAAAGCGCGTTCTCGTGCCGCTTCAGAAGTTTCTACTGAAGATTGGTCGGTTTTAATTCCAGGAAATGTGGAAACATTCGTGGGTTATGACCAAACGGAAAATGAGGCAAAAATTACAAGAATTCGTAAAGTTGATTCTAAAAAAGACGGAATTTTATATCAAATTGTTTTAGACAACACGCCTTTTTATCCAGAAGGTGGTGGACAAGTAGGAGATAAAGGAACTTTAGTTTCTGCAAATGAAACGATTGACATTATCGATACGAAAAAAGAAAACAACTTAATTTTACATTTCGCGAAGCAATTGCCAGAAAATGTAAATGCCGTTTTCACTGCAAAAGTAAATACAGATTTAAGAAGTGCTTCTTCTAAAAATCACTCAGCTACGCATTTGATGCATTTGGCTTTAAGAACGATTTTAGGAACGCATGTAGAACAAAAAGGTTCGTTAGTAAATCCAACTTATTTACGTTTCGATTTCTCTCATTTTTCTAAAGTTACGGAGGAAGAATTACGTCAAGTGGAAGATTTCGTAAATACAAGAATTGCGGCTCAATTGCCATTAATTGAAAGAAGAAGTATTCCAATCCAACAAGCGTTAGACGAAGGAGCAATGGCTTTATTTGGTGAGAAATACGGAGACAATGTTCGTGCCATTAAGTTTGGGGAAAGTATGGAATTGTGTGGAGGAATTCACGTGAACAATACCGCTGATATTTGGCAATTTAAAATTGTTTCGGAAGGAGCAGTTGCAGCTGGAATCAGAAGAATTGAAGCAATTACTGGTGATGCAGTAAAAGGTTTCTATACAAATCAAGAAAATACCTTAGCGGAAATTAAAGAAACTTTGAAAAATCCTCAAGATATTTTAAAATCGGTAGTTGCTTTACAAGATGATAATGCGAAGTTGAAAAAACAAATTGAGCAATTATTAAAAGAAAAAATCGACGGATTATCGGCAAGTTTAGTTTCTGAATTTACAGAGGTAAACGGAATTAATTTCTTAGTGAAACAAGTCGATTTATCAATGAGTTCAACAAAAGATTTAACGCAAGCAATTGGAACTTCAAAGCCAAATTCATTTGTGGTTTCTACATCAATGCCTTCGGAATTACCTTTACCATAGAAACGACAAAAAGCATGTTTATCAACCAACACACCGGTTACTTTGTATCCCATTTTTTGAGCCATGAT
>JAUMDQ010000150.1:0-3142 GCA_032121715.1 Flavobacterium sp. | reverse complement strand
TGCGGCATAAATTTTCTCAACGGATGGTTTTCCTTCGGTTATGGTTCCGGTTTTATCTGTGATAAGCACATTTACTTTATTCATGTTTTCTAAAGCTTCTGCATTTTTTATTAAAACACCAGATTGTGCGCCTTTGCCGACACCAACCATAACCGACATGGGTGTAGCTAAACCTAATGCACAAGGACAAGCAATGATTAATACGGCAATAGCATTTATAAATCCGTAAACCAAGCTAGGTTCTGGACCGAATTTTAACCAAATGAAAAAGGTGATTATAGCAACTAAAACTACAGTTGGGACAAAATATTTAGAAATACTATCTGCTAATTTTTGAATAGGTGCTCTAGAACGAGAAGCATCATTTACCATTTGCACAATTTGAGAAAGTAAGGTTTCTGAACCTACTTTTTCCGCCATCATCACAAATGTTTTGTTTCCGTTAATGGTTCCGGCAATTACTTTATCGTCTTTCTTTTTATCTACGGGAATGGGTTCACCTGTAATCATGGCTTCATCAATGCTACTTTCGCCATCGGTTATTTTTCCATCAACTGGAATTTTATCTCCTGGTTTCACTCGTAATAAATCGCCTTTTTTTATCTCGTGAATAGAGATTACTTTATCGTTTCCATCAATTACTAAAATAGCTTCAGTTGGCGCGAGTTTTAATAATTCTTTGATTGCGCCGCTGGTTTGACTGTGTGCTTTTGCTTCGAGTAATTGTCCCAATAAAACTAATGTAATAATTACGGTTGCTGCTTCGAAATACAGATGAATGGTTCCATGTTCGGATTTAAATTCTTCGGGAAAGATATTTGGAAATAACATGCCTAAAAGACTAAACAAAAACGCGACTCCAGTTCCAATTCCGATTAACGTGAACATGTTTAGATTCCATGTGATTATGGATTTCCAAGCACGTACGAAAAACATCCAACCTGCATAGAAAACAACTGGAATGGAAAGAAAGAATTGTACCCAATTCCATTTATAGCTATCCATTATTTGAAACAAAGGATTGTTATGCATCATTTCCATCATGGCAATGATGAAAATAGGAAGGGTGCAAAGTGTAGCAATCTTCATTTTTTTAAGCAAATCCAAATAGGTTTTGTTTTCTTCGCTATCACTAGGCTTCATTGGTACTAAATCCATTCCGCAAATTGGACAGGAACCCGGACCGTCTTGAATAACCTCAGGATGCATGGGACAAGTATATAATGTTTTGCTTAGTGTGATGGTTTCTTCTTTTACTAAAGGCATGCCACAAACTGGACAATCGCCAGCTTGATCATAGGTTTTTTCCCCTTCGCAATGCATGGGACAATAGTATTTTCCATTTGCATGAGTTGCGATTACTAAATTCTTTTTAGTATCATGAGGATGTAAGTCACAACACGATTTTTCTTTTGTTTCGGTTGTTACTTCCTGTGACGGACTTTTGCCGTTAGTCATTTCTATGGTGTATTTTCCAGCAGCAGTTAACACTTCTTGAAGTTGTGCCGTTGAAATGTGTTTATCCATTGTTATAGTTGCTATTGGAGGATTCAATGTTACTTTAGCTTCAATTCCATCAATAGCATTTATTGCTTTTTCAACTTTAGTACGACATCCATCGCAAGTCATTCCGGTAATAGTATATGTATGTATCATCTTGTAATTTTTATAATACAAATTTCTAAAATTGCTCTTTTTTTAAATTACACAATTTTGGGTTTGATTTGCAAGATTTATAAATCTTCAATTTGTTTGCGTTTATTGCTTTTAAGTTGTTTGAAGTAAGTAGGAGAAAAGCCTGTCACTTTTTTAAATTGATTACTTAAATGCGCTACACTGCTGTAATGTAATTGAAAGGCTATTTCGCTTAAATTCATTTCATCATACATAAGTAATTCTTTTACTTTCTCTACTTTTTGATGAATAAAGTATTTTTCAATTGTTGTATTTTCTACTTCCGAAAATAAATTACTAATGGTATTGTAATCTTGTGATAGATGGCTGACAATATAATCGGAAAGATTGGTGCTGATTTCGTTATTTTTTTGATGTACTAAATCGATGATTAATAGTTTGATTTTTTCTATTGTTCTACTTTTTTTATCATCAATTAATTCAAATCCAAATTGTTTTAAATGATTGGCAATTTCTTTTTTTTGTAAATCAGAGATTTCTGTGACGGTTTCCACTTCACCCAATTCGACAGAAAATAAGTGAAGTCCGAGTTTTTCCAACTCGGACTTCACCACCATTTTACAACGACTACAAACCATGTTTTTGATGTATAGTTTCATACTGTTTTAGTGGTTTTTTACTTTTTTATTTTTCAACGGGTTCCGTTAATTTCATCCCACATTTATTGCAAGTGTCATTTAATTTCCCATGAACTTCTGGATGCATTGAGCATGCAAACATTTTTGAGTCTTGATTCATTTTCATAGAATCTACTTCCATTTCCATTGCCATGCTATCATTTTCCAATTTTTCAATTGTATTGGTTGTGTTTTCATTGTTTTTTTGATTACACGAAACCAATGCCGATGCCATAATTAGGGCAAAAAAGATTGTTTTTTTCATTTTTTTAGATTTAAATTTGAATTATTTCATATAACTAATTTACAATATACCATTTCAGTTTTCTTGTGTTTTTATACTTATAATTTATAAAATTCCTATTTATTTGATAGTTTCAATCGTCTTACCACAAGTTAACATCATAGAACCATAATATGGATTTTTTATAGCATTTTCTTTACTTAACCAATTGGCTCCTTTGCCGTCGTTTGCCATTGGACAGTTTTGATAATAAATTGGTGTTTCTGGTTTTGATGTTTTTATTAATTCATACATGTTAACTGAAAGTGTTTCGAAATGATCTCTCTGAGTTTTGATATCCTTTGTTTCCGAAATGGCTTTACTATCCTCTTTTAAATTTTTTACAACTTTCATCCAAACAATATGAACATCCGTTGCTAATTCTTCCATTTTGACAGCATTTGTAGCAGAAAGTAATGCTGTAGCATTTGTTGCTGCCGAATTTCCATCTGATTTTACCAAGGCGTTTTTTACCAAAAAGTAACTGTCGATAAGAGCTTTTAATTGGTTTTTGTCTTGTACTTCTGCAGAAGAATTACTATCCTGA
>JAUMDQ010000149.1:615-5800 GCA_032121715.1 Flavobacterium sp. | reverse complement strand
CTTCCCGTTTTAGAATTTCCTAAAATTGAACCTTTGACTTTCTTTCGATACATCGCTTGAACCGCTAAAACTCTACGATTATCCACAACCGTTTCCTTAATATCATCCAAATAACCTAAAGAATTAAAGTGCGATAAAGCCATTCCAAAACTTTGGTTGATTTTACCACGAACTACATTAATACTTCTTCTAATGTTAACTAAATCTGGAGATGCATCGTCTTTAATTTCACCGTATTTATTTACGATCTCTTCAATAGATTTCGTAATAAAAGGTGTAAACTCAATTTCAGCTGATTTCTGAAATAATTCGGGATAATATTCCTTGAATTTTTTTAAAAACTTCAAGTATTCGTTGGTTGATTTACTTAAATCTAATATTTTTTTAATCGCAGCTAATTCTAGAAAACTATCTTCAATCGCTAATAATTTCAAGTCACTCGTTACCGTTTCGAAACCATGATTTGGTAAAGCGTTATTATTTGTAAAAGAAGAAACATATTCATTCGTATAAGCCAATTCTGAAAACAAAATCTCTTTGCTTTTAAAGGGCTGAATTTGAAGTGCTTTTTCCATTCCAATTTCTGTATTACATCGGTCAGAAATGGTTTGTAAAATGGTATGAAATTCTAAATCTTTTAGTGTTTTATCGGTAATTGAAATCATTCTTTAATTCTAGTATATTCGCAAAGTTACAAAAGATAAAGTTTTTATATTTGTAAAAACTATAAATATGCTTTATAAAGATATTGATTTTTCTTGGAAACCATTTTTTGAAATAGAAACTCAAAAAGAATATTTTATGAAATTGATTCAAGATGTTGAAAATGAATACAATACCTCTGTTTGTTTTCCACCCAAAGAATTAATATTTCATGCTTTTGAAAAATGTAAATTAGACGATTTGAAAGTCGTAATTATAGGTCAAGATCCCTATCATGGAGAAGGAGAGGCGAATGGTTTATGTTTTTCGGTAAATGATGGTGTGAAAATCCCGCCTTCCTTAAAGAATATTTTTGCGGAAATCAATTCAGATTTTGATTCGATATTTTTACCAACTAACGGAAATTTAGATCGTTGGGCAGCACAAGGAGTTTTACTTTTAAATGCAGGTTTAACCGTTAGAAAAGATGAAGCGAACAGTCATAAATACTTAAAGTGGAATTTATTCACAGACAATGTAATTAGTTATATTTCAGAAAATTATGAAAATATTGTTTTTATGCTTTGGGGAAGTTTTGCACATAAAAAAGGTTTGAAAATTAATAGAGAAAAGCATTTGGTTTTAGAATCTGGACATCCATCTCCATTGAGTGCAAATAGAGGCTTTTGGTTTGGAAACAAGCATTTCAGTCAAACCAATGATTATTTAAAATCTATTGGAAAAACCCAGATTGACTGGTAAGTTCGGGTTCTTGTAAATCTAAAATACTTAACACTTCTTCACCTAAAAATGGTCCGCCTGGATAACGTGCGGTGTAATCTAAATTTAGCCAAATTTTTCCTTTCTCATCACGATGAAAATAAATCGTTTTGTGTTTCGATTGTCTTGGAAATAATTCACTACTAATTAAATAGGTTGCAATTTCTAAGTCTTTCGCGGTTCCAATTAATAATTCTGGATACATGTGTTTTCCTGTGTGAATCAATCTCATACTTCCGCCAATGGATTTTATTGCAGAACACATTAAAATGGCGTGATCGTCGCAATCACCAGAAAAATAAAGTAAACTTTCGCTTCCACTAGCAAAATATTCTTGTCCTTTTGGGTCGTTAACGTAATTCCAACGGGCATTTATTTCTTTAAAAACGGCAAAATATTGAATTAATTTTCTATTTGCCACATAATTAGGAGTTTTTGTAAAATGCTTGTTGATAGCAAATAGAGCAAAATTTCTGACTTTCGAATTTAAAAAATCGACACTTTCAAAAACTCTAGATTTGTTAGGGAAAGGTTTCAATGTTTTTTGCTCTAAAACAGCCTCTTCTTTTTGCATTTGGTCACTTAAGAAGATAATTTTATAGGCATTTACGACTTGAAAAAAAGTGTAGTTCCCTCTTGTAGAAGCGATTATGAAAACTAAAATGTAAAACGATAAGGAATAGGCTAACTTTTTTCTGAATAATTTTAAGATAAAAACAAACAGTGATAATAAGGCTAGAAAAATTAAGATTTTGTCTATTGGTATTTCTGCATCAAAATAAAAAATATTTTTTCTAAAATAAATGAAAATGGGAACGCAAATTAAAAAAGCTAAAGTTATAATGCTGACATTTTCTCTGTGCTTATTTGCTGTAAGCCAAACGGAAATTTTATCGAAAAAAGATTTCAGAGAAAATGTCATTTTTTTATAACGAGAATTCGAATTTTTTATTGAATTCAAAAGTAGTTAAAATTTGCGCCAGAACTTAATTTGATTACTTTTTTATGCTTTTTTTACGATTTGAGTAAATTCTGCTTTTTTGGAAATGATATTTAATTCAGAAAGTTTGTTTTGAACTTTATCTAATGTTTTTTCATCTAAATTTTTCTGACTCCATTGTGTTTGCGTCAACCATTGTTGAATGTCTTCTAATTTTTGGTTGTATCTTGTCGCTAAAGTTCTATCTATACTTGGAATTTGTTTGAATTCTTCTGTTGTTGCGTTTATAATGTCTAAAATCAACGCAACTACCGATTTATTTTCAGCTAAAAACTCATTTCTAACTGCAATAACAAAGCAAGGCCAAGGCGTTGGGCATTCGCCAACACGTTTGAAAGTCCCATTATCAACTAAAGGTTTTGTAGTATATTTTTCCCACATGAAATAATCGGATTTTCCTTCTGATAAACTAGAAATAGCACCATCTAAGTTGTTTACAATTTCGAATTGAATTTCGTTAGTACTCCAATTATTTTTCTCTGCATTCACAATACTCATCAAATGTGAACCTGAACCTAAACGGCTAATAGCAGAAATTTTATTTTCTAAATCAGAAACGGTATTATAATTTGCTTTACTGTCTATATGAATTCCCCAAATTAAAGGCGATTTCACATAAACTTGCACAATGGAACTGTGTGGATTTTCGGTTAACTCTTTAATTATTCCTTCCGTTAAAATAACGGCGATATCGGTTTCGTTATCACGAAGCATTTGACACATTTTTCCTGTTCCTTCTGGAACATCTGTCCATTTCAAATCGATTCCGGCTTCATTGAATTCACCGTTTTCAATACACATATGCCATGGCAAATTGAAATGTTCTGGTACGCCTGCTATTTTTACTGTTTTCATTTTTTGAGTTATGAGTTTGGATTATTCATTTGCCACCATTTCCAATTGATTCCGTCTTCAGCAGTATATTCTTCCATAAATTGCATGCCATGTTTTTCTAAAATATGATTGGAAGCACCATTTTCCGCATGAGTATAAGCATGCATTGTTTCAATTTTCATTTCATTGAAACCATGATTAAACCAAGCTTTTGTGGCTTCTGAAGCATAACCTTTATTCCAAAATTTTTCGTTTAAACGATAACCATAATCGTAAAAATTGGTATTTCCGTTTTCAATATGATCATTTACAAATTTAATGCCTGTCCAACCGATTAATTCCCCTGTTTCTTTTAAAATAGTTGAAAATCTTCCAATTCCTCTTTCTGCATATTGCTTTTGAACCATTTCGATAGAGGCATAAACTTCATCGATATTTTCAACAGGTTTTAACCATAAGTATTTATGTACATTAGGGTTTTTATCCATATCAAAAAGCGCTTCTGCATCTGATTTTTGAAATGGACGAAGTAAAAGGCGAGGAGTTTCTATAATTAAATTCATAGCTTTTATTTGAAACGCAGATTTGAGAAATTTTAAAAATTAGTATAATTTCTTTAATCTGTGTTATTTTATCAATTTATCCAAAGTATAAGCAATCAATTCGTTAACTGTTTTTTCTGGATTCGAACTAAATTCTCCAACAGCTCTATTTGCAATAATAGCGTTTAAAGATAAACAATTATGACCTAATAATTTCCCTAAACCATAAATCGCAGAAGTTTCCATTTCTAAATTCGTCATGCGCGTTCCGTTGTAATTGAAAGCATCCATTTTGCTATTTAATTGTGGATCTTGAATATTTAAACGAACAACACGACCTTGTGGACCATAAAAACCTCCAGCAGTTCCTGTGAAACCTTTGTGGAATTTATCCGAATAAATTTTGTTTTCTAAAGCTTCTGCACATGGTACAACTGTTGGACGACCTTTTCTTAAATCCCAATTTGTTTGTGAAATAAAAGCATCTTCTAATTCTGCAACAGAATGTTCTTCAATTAAATAGGAGCGAAGCATGTTGTCTAAACCAATTGCATATTTACTCATCACCCAACTATCAACTGGAATATCTGATTGTAAAGAGCCAGAAGTTCCAATACGAACAATATTCAAAGCGGTATGATTTGGTTTGATTTTTCTTGTTTTTAAATCGACATTTACTAAAGCGTCTAATTCGTTAAAAACGATATCAATATTATCAGGACCAATTCCCGTAGATTGAACGGTTAAGCGTTTTCCTTTATAGATTCCAGTTTCCGTTTTGAATTCTCTTTTTTGAGTTGAAAATTCAATACTGTCGAAATGTTGCGTGATTTTTGATACACGTTCCTGATCACCCACAAAAATGATATCGTGCGCAATATTTTCAGGTTTTAGATTTAAGTGATAAACACTTCCATCTGGATTTAATATTAATTCTGATGATTTTATCATGTCTTTTTTATTTAAAGTTTCAGGTTTCAAGTTTCAAGTTTCAAGTTAGATATTAACAGATTCGAAATGGTATACATGAAACAAATTTATCCTCCAACACGTTTAGTTTTGAAACCTTTGTCTTGCAGTATTTTCATTATTTTATCTCTATAATCACCTTGAAGAATGATGGCTCCATCTTTAAAACTACCACCAACACTCAATTTGGTTTTGATTTCTTTGGCAAGTATTTTAAAGTCTTCGTCAGTTCCTTCATATCCTTCAATGATTGTAGTAGCTTTTCCTTTTCTTTTCTCATACTTACAAATCATAGGTTCTTTTTGAACATATAATTCGTGAGCCACTTCTTCTGTTTCTTCTGGTTCATTAGAAGGAACGTGGTCTGGGAATAGGTTTTTTAATTGATCTTGTAAATCCATTTATTTAATTGTTTTTG
>JAUMDQ010000149.1:0-605 GCA_032121715.1 Flavobacterium sp. | reverse complement strand
ATTTTTACAACAACAACTTATAACCCTTATATACTTAACTGTTGTAAAGTCATCGGTGTTAATGTCGCTTTCTTGTTCAAGCATCAACGCGTGTTGCACAATTAGTCATTGATCACTGGAGAACGGGTGGCCGAGCAAGCGGCATATGTTGCAAATCGGGATATAACTGTCCCTAACATATACTCCCAGACACAAAGTATATTCCTTACTTTCCAAAAATTTCATTAATTGTTTTTGGAACACATATTGCAGAAATACTCTTAAAGTTGTCATTTCGACATAAGGAGAAATCACATCAAGCTTATATTGATTATGAGATTTTTCCTTATGTCGAAATGACAAAAAAAGTATTGCTCAAATTTACTTTTGAAAAACAAAAACCAAACTCCAATAATAAAATTAGAGTTTGGAATTTAATATTTAGAAATTTAATTCTTACTTCTTAATCAATCCTAATTCTACTAATCTTTCATGTAAAAAATCACCAGCGGTAATGTCTTCAAAAGATTTTGGATTATTTTCATCAATACATTCTGCTAAGCAATCTAATTTCATGTCGCTAACTGGATGCATAAAAAAAGGAATTGAAAAACGTGAAGTTCCCC
>JAUMDQ010000148.1:0-16589 GCA_032121715.1 Flavobacterium sp. | reverse complement strand
GAAGGAAATTATGATTGTGTTTTTGGAAGTAGATTCATAAAAGGCGGAAAAGTAATCGATTATCCTTGGGTAAAAAAAATAATTAACCGTATTGCTAATTTTATTATCAGAATGGTGATGCGAATAAAATATAACGATACTACTAATGCATTTAAATTATACAAAAGAGAAGTGATTGAGGGTGTAAAACCAATTTTATCACCTCATTTTAATTTAACTATAGAATTACCATTAAAAGCCATAATTAGAGGCTATTCTTATGCAATTGTGCCTAATTCTTGGACAAACAGAAAATATGGAGTATCGAAACTTAAAATAAAAGAAATGGGAAGCCGATATTTTTTCATTTTAGTTTATTGTTTCGTGGAAAAATACTTTTCAAGAGGAGATTTTAAAAGAAAAGAAAATAATTTTTAAAAAAAAGCGTTGTATATAGATAACATTTATAAATTTGCAAAAAATAATAATAATATGAAAACAAAATTTATAACTATTTTACTTTTAGTAACTACTCTATTCAGTTGTAAAAACGAAAGTAATGGTGAAAAATCAGGTAATGATAACGCTCAACCAGAAGTAACTAAAAACTTTAAAGTTTCATTAAATGTATTAGTAAAAAAAGACGACAATTTTCAAATTTATTATACTGAAAAAACTTCAAGTGATTTTAACGAAAAAGAGTCTGTTTGGGTTGAAGTAAAAGGAAGTGAAAATCCTCAAGATGTTGTTTTTAACATTCCTGAAAATGTTTTACCAACAATGTTTAGATTAGACTTTGGTGTTAATGATAAACAAGAAGATATTCAACTTAATAATGTAAATATTGAATATTTAGGAAAATCTTTTAAATCTGAAATTCCACTTTTGGCAAATTATTTTAGACCTCTAGATTCAACACAAGTTGATGTTAAAAAAGGATTAATTAAAGCTACATTTAAAGATGGAAAAAGAGTGGAGCCAGCTATTTATCCTCATGAAGAAATTCTTAAAATGGAATTAGAAAAATTATTTAAATAAAAAAAATTTAAAATTCAGAAAGCTATAGTTTTTTAATTATAGCTTTTTTTGTTTAACATCAATTTGTAAAAATTCAGCATAAATCTCCTAATCAAATACGTGAATATTTTAAAAACGTTAATGGCAAATGCTCAAATTAAAAAACTTATTCAATACGGTATTGGACAGGGTTTTAATGTGATAGCACCATTTATTGTAATTCCGTTTATCATACTAAAATGTGGAGAGGAAAACTTTGGTAAATCAGCAATAGGATTGTCTATTGCTTTTTTTATTGTTGTTTTTATTGATTTTGGTTGCGATATTTTAGGAGTTAAAGACATCTCCATAAATAGAGATAATGTTGATAAAAGAAATCATATTATTTCTAGAGTAATTTATATTAAGTGCTTTTTCACCATATTGTTAAGTATTGTTTTTTTTATTGTCATAAATCAAATAGAATTTTTTCATAAAGACAAAGAACTATTTTATTTTAGTTTTCCTGTTTTTATGGCGCAAATAGTTAACCCTTTGTGGATTTTTCAAGGTCTAGAAAAGTTTAATCTGTTTTCTTACTTCAGCATCCTATCTAAAAGTATTTATATACTTCTTATATTTTATCTTTTAGATCAAAAATCAGATTATATATATATAAACTTTGCTTTTGGAATAAGTATTTTTATTGCAGGAATCGTTTTCTTTTTTCTCTTAAATAAGCGACATCAATTTATTTTTGTTCCTATTAAATTTTCAGAATTATATGGCTATATGTATGCTAACAGAACGTATGTTTTTTCACAAATATTTATTTGGATGCAATTATACTCTCCAATTCTATTAATAAATTATTTTGGAACAACTATTCAAGTTGGTCAATTTAGAATTGTAGATCAAATCATTTCAATATTTAAAACCTATATTCTTTTAAGCTTTAATTTTATCTATCCAAAAATATGCTTTGAATTTGATGAAAAACACAATAAAGGCCTCAGAAGTTGGAAATTATTTAACATATCTAATTTTGTTTTCTTGACAACACTAATATTCGTATTGTTTGTATTTAGTAATGAAATTATTGATTATTACAATATTTTAAATAAAGATTATGTAACAGGTTTATTGAAGACGGCATTAATTTATCCAATACTGTTTTTTATAGTTTATGCCCTTAAACAATTATTATTAGCCTTACACTATGAAAAAATATTTTCAAGAATTATTATAGTAATGTCTATTTTAAACTTAGTTATTATTTCAATAGTTTATAAAAAATATAGCTTGTTTGGTGTTTTTTATTCATTTATTTTTGTAGAATTCTTGACTTTACTAATATTGATAGCACTAATATTAAAGCACAGAATTTTATCTAAAAACAACATTCATGAAGTTTAAAACAACTTATTTATTATATATACTGTGTTTAGTAATATTGCTTTTTAATATTTACGAGCTTACTTTTGTAGTTTGGTCTTTAACGGCTTTAATAACTTTAAGAACTAGTTTTTCTAAGCATTTTATTTATATAATTAGTTGTTACATAGCAATATTGTTAATTAGTTTTTTTAGCGAATTATTTTTTTACGACCATGCAATCTTCAATAAAATTAGAGACATCACTTATTTATTAAAACCTATTATTGGTTTAGTGGTTGGATATAATTTTGCAAAAAAATACGCAGGTAATGCTTTAATTTATATTATTAATTGTGGTGTTTTCCTTTCGATTATTCACTTAATAATAATTTTATATTCCATCTTAGCTTATAAAACATTATCCGTAGCAGAAATTAGATATATTGGAGGATATTTTAATGATTTCGAACCTTATGTGTTTATTTTACTTTTATTTTCTACCAAATTTAATATAGCTATTTCAAAGCAAAAACGTTTTATCTACTTAATAATTGTTGCTACATCAATTTTATGCTATTTTTCGAGAACAAATTTTATTCAATTAATAATTTTGATTTTAGCGGTTAAAGGTTTTTTCAACTTAAATGCAAAATCTATTAAAGTAATTGGTTTTACTATTGTATTAACTCTTGTTGGTTACGCATTAATCTATAATTCCAACCCAAAAAGAAAAGGAACTTTTACGGATGAATTTTTATATAAAGTAAAAATAATCCCGATTGAAGCCTTTAAGACAAAAATAAACCAAGAAGATTGGAAAGATTTTAATGACAATTTCAGATCATTTGAAAACATTAAAACAGTGAATCAAATATTTTATGGAGGAACACAAGCTATTGTTTCAGGTAAAGGTATAGGGTCTACAGTTGATATAGGAAGAGTTATGTTAAATAATGACAATACAAACGTGCGTTATTATCCATTTTTGCATAACGCCTTTTCTACCGTGTTGTTAAAATCCGGTTTGCTCGGAATTATAATTTATTTGTTGTCCATTTATCTTATCGCTAAAAAAACAATTTCAGACAATATACAAGTTAATAATTTAAACAAGTTGCTATTAGGTTCTGGAATATTCCTAATAATGTCAAGTTGGGTATTTATGGGCTTCTACTTAAAGTTAGATAGTAAATCAATTTTAATCGGATTGTTATTAGGGTATAGAGAGTATTTAAAAAACCAATCGGTCAACTCTAAATAATTACTTTAATACCTGAAATGTATATGCAAAACTAAATTAGTATTTCCAAAATTTAACAAAACTAAATGAAAACAATATTAATCATACATCAATCGGCTGAATTGTACGGTTCTGATAAAACTATGCTTTACTTTTTGTCCGAATTAGATAAAACAAAATATTTACCAATTATAGTTTTACCGTTTGATGGACCGTTAAAAAATGAATTAGAAAAAAATAACATCAAAGTCGTTATTGCTCCAGTTTTAAAAATATATAGAAAAATATTTACGCCAAAAAACATTTTTAAGTTTATAAAAGAGTACTATCAAGGAATAAAAGCACTTGATGCTTTAAACAAAGAATATAAATTCGATCTTGTTTATACCCATACATTAGCAGCTTTAATTGGAATACTATTTGCTAAAAAAAGAAAGATAAAACATTTATGGCACGTACAAGAAATTATTGCTAAACCTAAAATTTTAAATTTTTTATTTAAGAAAATCCTTTCTTTAGATTGTAATCATAAAGTAGCATACGATTCTATTGCAACTATGAATTTTTGGATTGAAAATAACCCAAAATTAACCAAAAAATCAGAAGCTGTTTGGAATGGTGTTGAAACAAAGAACATTAAAAGTTTTACAGATGTTGAATTAAATGAAGTTCGTGAAAATTTCTTTTTTTCATCTAAAGAGGAGATTGTAATTTCTCTTGTTGGAAGAATTAACAGCTGGAAAGGACAACAATTATTATTAAAGTCTTTTAATCAGTTAGTCAAAAAATACAATACTATTAAATTAGTTTATTTAGGATCTGCACCTCCTAATCAAGAAATTTTTGAAATTGAATTGAAAAATCAAATTTTAGAGTTTGGTTTAGAAGACAAAGTTGTTTTGATTCCATTCCAGAAAGAAATTGAAAAATTTTGGAATGCAATTGATATTGCTGTTGTTCCTTCTACAGAACCAGAACCATTTGGAATGGTTGTAATTGAAGCAATGTTAGCCAAAAAACCTGTTGTTGCTTCCAATCATGGTGGACCAACTGAAATAGTAATCCACAACGAAACAGGTTTGTTATTTGAACCAAATAATCACAACAGCCTGTCTGATGCTTTAGAAAAACTTATTAAAGACGAACAGTTGCGAAAATTATATGGCGTAAATGGATTTAATAGAGTTAATACTACCTTTTCATTAGAAAATCATGTTAATCATTTTGAGAAAATTTTTGAAGAACTATTAAAGTAAATTTTACCCAATTTATACAAACATATTTTTTTCAAAAAACTATATTTGTCTTCAAATTTATTGCTTGAATGAAAATAGGAATTTTAGGAACCCGAGGCATACCCAATAATTATGGTGGATTTGAGCAATTTGCCGAGTTTTTTGCCACTTATGCCGCTCAAGCTGGACATGATGTATTTGTGTATTCTCCACATAATCATCCTTATAATGAAACTACATTTGAAAAGGTAAATTTGATTAAATGTAACGATCCAGAACACAAAATAGGAACGGCCGGGCAATTTATTTATGATTTAAACTGTATTTTAGATTCTCGAAAAAGAAATTTTGATATTATTTTACAATTAGGTTACACGAGTAGTGCTTTTTGGTATGGTTTACATCCTAAAAACAGTATTGTGATTACCAACATGGATGGTTTAGAATGGAAACGTACAAAGTATAGCAAACCCGTACAGAAGGTTTTAAAATTAGCCGAAAAATGGGCGGCTCAAAAAAGCGACTTCTTAATTTCAGATTCCTTAGGAATTCAAGAGTATTTGATGAAAACGCACCAAAAAGAAAGCGAATACATTGCTTACGGTGCTCATAATTTCGATTCGCCAAATGAAGAAATTTTAGGTATTTATAAAGTTGAAAAATATCATTTCAATATGATTATGGCACGTTTTGAACCAGAAAATAATTTAGATATGGTTTTGGAAGGTGTCATGCAAAGCAAAGACGAAACACCAATTTTAGTAATCGGAAACCACAACACAAAATATGGCGAGTATTTAAAAAATAAATTCGCTACTTGCAAAAAAATACAGTTTTTAGGAGCCATTTATAACCTAAATCACTTAGATAATTTAAGATATTTCTCCAATTTATATTTTCACGGACACACGGTTGGTGGCACAAATCCTTCTTTATTAGAAGCTATGGCTTCGCAAGCCTTAGTTGTAGCACATAATAACCACTTTAACAAAGGAGTTTTAAACGAAAATGCCTATTATTTTAAAACCGCACAGGAAGTAAAAAAAATACTGGAAACAATTAAAAAAATTGATAACTTGCAGTTTGTAAAAAACAACTTTGAATCTATTGCAAATAAGTTTAATTGGAACAAAATAAATGAAGAATATTTACAGTTTTTTAGCAAATGCTTGGCAAGAAATTCTACTAGAGCAAAAGTTAAATAAATCTTTTTTACCTTTTTTACTTATCCTAACGACATTGCCAACCATAATGGCAATTAATAATGTTAGTACTGCGATTTTTATTTTGTCTGTTTTAATTTTCAACAGAAATTCTAAAATATCTAGTCAAGTTGTATTGCTAATTCCGATTTTATTGTTTGTTTGGATGACTGCTTCCTATTTTTGGACTGTCGATGTTTCTAGAACAACTGCAGCAATATCCAAAGAGATTACTTTATTTTTAATTCCGGTTACATTCCTCTTAATGCGACCTTTTACTAAAGATCAAATAGTAAAATTACTAAAATATTATGGTTATGCTATGGTGTTTTATGCGGTCTTTTTTCTTGCAAGAGCTATAGTTAGATATCTAATTTCTGGAGATCAAAGAGCCTTTTTCTATCATGGCGAGTATGATGATGATTTCGGATTGGTTCCAAAACTATTAAACGCCATTCATGTTTCTGTTTATCTTGCAGTCGCATTTTTCTATTTTTTAAGTAAGGAAATAAAAAGTAAATTAGATATTCTTTGCGCATCCATTCTTTTCGTTTTTATTTTCTTATTATCTTCTAAAAATATAATTATTGTATTCTTGTTTTTAATTGGAATTCATTTCTTTTATTTCTCCAAATCGTCCAACAAAATGCGATTAAGAAACTTAGCCATTTTTATTTTAGTGGTGGGAAGTATTTTAAGTTTTAGTAAAATTAAAAACAGATTTTTAGTTGAATTTCAATCAAATACCAATACAAGCATAAGCCATAATGTGTATAACGAAGCTGATGAAGGTGTAAATTATATAAGTATTTATGAAGCTTGGAATAATGAAAAATTCACACATAGTGATTACTTTCCAGGAACCGCTTTTAGAGTATATCAATTCCGAATGTTTCTTGAAATTTTCAAAGAAGAACCGATTTTTTGGGAAGGATTAGGATTAAATGCATCTTTAAATAAACTACAAGAAAAAGAGAAAAAATATAACTTATATCCAGTTTATGGCTCTTTTAATTTCCACAACCAATATGTGCAAAATTTTGCTGAATTAGGTTTTATTGGATTTGCGCTTTTAATTGTAATTTTATTTCTAAACATAAAAAAAGCCATAAAACACAAAGATTTTATACATATTTCTTTTGCAATTCTAATGATAAGCTTATTTTTGACCGAATCATTCTTATGGCGACAAACCGGAGCATTATATTTTATAATTTTCTACTGTTTGTTTAACAACAATACTGAATATAAAAAACAATAAATCTACATATGAAAAGAATATTAATAACAGGAGCAGCAGGATTTTTGGGTTCACATTTATGTGATAGATTTTTAGCAGAAGGCTATTTCGTAATTGGAATGGACAATTTAATTACAGGCGATTTAAAAAACATAGAACACTTATTTAAAGAAAAAAACTTTGAATTTTACCATCACGATATTACTAAATTTGTTCACGTTCCTGGTAAATTAGATTATATTTTACATTTTGCTTCACCCGCAAGTCCAATTGATTATTTAAAAATTCCAATTCAAACTTTAAAAGTAGGTTCGTTAGGAACACATAATTTATTAGGTTTAGCCAGAGTTAAAAAAGCAAGAATTCTTATCGCTTCTACTTCTGAAATTTACGGAGATCCATTAGTGCATCCACAAACGGAAGAATATTACGGAAACGTAAATACAATCGGACCACGTGGTGTATACGATGAAGCGAAACGTTTTCAAGAATCCATCACAATGGCTTACCATACTTTTCATGGTGTAGAAACTAGAATAGTTCGTATTTTTAATACTTACGGTCCTAGAATGCGATTAAATGACGGTCGTGTTATTCCAGCATTTATTGGTCAAGCACTTCGCGGAGAAGACTTAACTGTTTTTGGAGACGGAAGTCAAACGCGTTCATTTTGCTATGTAACCGATCAAGTAGAAGGAATTTATAGATTATTACTTTCAGATTATCATTTACCGGTAAATATCGGTAATCCAGACGAAATAACCATTTCTGATTTTGCAGAAGAAATTATCAAATTAACAGGTACCAATCAGAAAGTAATTTATAAAGATTTACCAGTTAATGATCCAATGCAACGTCAACCAGATACTACAAAAGCAAAAGAAATTTTAGGCTGGAGTGCTAAAGTAAATAGAGAAGAAGGAATGAAAATTACGTATGAGTATTTTAAATCTCTTTCTCCTGAAGAATTAGCGAAAGAAGAACATAAAGATTTTTCAAAATTTATTTATTAGTTTGAAGCCAAAAACAGGTAGATATTCAGGTTTTATTAGGCCACTAATTACATTTCTAGATTTATTAATTGTAAATCTATTAATATTAGTGTGTCTGCGTTCAGCTATGAGTAATTTTGGTTATCATGCCATTTTATCTGTATTTTGGATCATCGTTTCTTATTATTCTGGCTTTTATGAAGTCTATCGTTTTACTAAAGAAACTGCAATTTTTGGAAAATTAGTAAAACAGTTTGTTTTTGTAAGTTTAATCACTTTCGCTTACGTAGGTTATAAATATAAGTATGTAACTCCAGATGAAATTTGGAATTATATTATTGCTTCTTTTACAGCTGTTGGTTTTTTAAAATTCTCCATATTTTTTCTCCTTCGAAAATACAGATTGTTTTACGGAGGAAATTTAAGAAATGTAATCATTTTAGGAAATGGAAAAGATGTTGATGAATTAAAAACTTTTTTCAATACAAATCTGGATTATGGTTACAATCTGCTAAAAATTTTCGATTTAAAAAAGAATAAAAAAGATGAAATTAAGGAATGCTATGAATATGTATCTAAACACAATGTAGATGAAATTTATGGTTCTTTAAACACTTTAAGTAACTCAGATTTAGATAGTTTAATAAATTTTGCAGATAACAATCTGAAAACAATAAAGCTATTACCAGATAGTAAAAACAGATTATTAAGAAATTTAGCCGTGGAATATTATGGATATATTCCAGTAATCTCTCTGAGAACAATACCCTTAGATCAAGAAATAAACAAAAGATTTAAACGCTTTTTTGATGTGGTTTTTTCGGTTTTTGTAATCATATTTTTGTTGTCTTGGTTAACACCTTTGATTGGACTGTTTATAAAATTAGAATCTAAAGGGCCAGTTTTCTTTAAACAAAAAAGAAATGGTTTAAATTACAAAGAGTTTTATTGCTATAAATTTAGATCGATGCGATTAAATTCTAAGGCCGATTTAGAACAAGTCCAAAAAAACGACCCAAGAGTTACCAAACTAGGAAAAATAATCAGAAAATTTAGTATTGATGAACTGCCTCAGTTTTTCAATGTGGTTTTAGGAGATATGTCTGTGGTTGGACCAAGACCTCACATGGTTAGCCATACCGAAATGTATGCCAAAAGCATTGATAAGTTTATGGTAAGACATTTTATCAAACCGGGAATTACTGGTTTAGCGCAAATAAATGGCTGCAGAGGTGAAGTGGAAACAGAAAAAGACATTGTGAATCGCGTAAAATTCGATATTTTTTACTTAGAAAACTGGTCCATTTTGTTAGATTTAAAAATAATTTACAAAACTGTTTTCAACGCCATTAAAGGAGAAGAAAAAGCCTACTAATGAGTTCGTTTGTTTCTATAATTACTCCTTGTTTCAATTCGGAAAAATATGTTTCTCAAGCCATTCATTCGGTTTTAAATCAAACACATCAAGATTGGGAATTACTTCTTGTGGATGATTGTTCTTCAGATGAAACCTTCGCAATAGTTTCGAAATTTGCTTCTCAAGATAACAGAATTAAAGCATTTAAATTAGCTAAAAATTCAGGTGCTGGTGTGGCAAGAAACTTTGCTATTCAACAAGCTTCAGGAAATTATATCGCTTTTTTAGATGCAGACGATTTGTGGAAACCAGAAAAGTTAGAGAAGCAACTTAATTTCATGCAAACCCAAAATATTCCGTTTACTTTTTCGTTTTATGAAACGATTGATGAAGTAGGAAATTTGCGAAATGAAACGATTACAACTCCTTCAAAAATAACGTACCAACAATTATATTTTTGCAATTGGATTGGTAATTTAACTGGGATTTATTCTGTAGATTTTTTTGGAAAAATTCCAATTTCGTCCATCAAAAAACGTCAAGATTGGATGCTGTGGTTGCAAATCGTAAAACAAATACAAACCGCGATTCCAGTTCCAGAAAGCTTGGCGTATTATAGAGTTAGAGAAGATTCTATTTCGGCTTCTAAATGGAAGTTAATTAGGTTTAATTTCAATGTTTATAAACATTTTCACCAACGTAATTTCTTTATGGCTTGTTTGGATACGATGCGATTTTTATATATTCAGTTGGTCATCAAACCAAAATATAAACTTACAACAAAGAAGTAAACTGCTTCAATTTCCCACGATTACTTCTCGTTAAAAACTCTTTTCGAGTATACGTAAACTTCAAATTCGGTTCCAAATACAAATCAATCGCTTTCTGAATTTCGTCAATTTGTGCGGAAGAAAGTTCTTTTTCACTCACATAATCAATTTCAAAACTGTCCAAATGGGTTTGTTTAATTACGAATTCTTTCACGTTTCCGTCATCTTCAATGATGCTTTTCGTCACATAATAAAAAGTCAATCCTGGCGATTTTTTTCCGCTTGGTAAAATGGCAATATCGTTGGTTCTACCAATTAGTTGTTTCAAAATTGGTTTTTTCCAAGTACTTTTTTCGTCTAAAATACCAATATCACCAATTTCATATCGTATAAAAGGATGCGCTTTGTTGTATAAAGAAGTCACGACAATCTTTCCAGAAGTGCCGTTTGGAACAGGTTGATTCTTCTCATCTAAAATTTCAATAAACAAGGTTTCGCTATTCACTTGCCATTCACCTTTCGGATTTTGAAAAGCTAATAAATCTAGTTCGGATGCGCCATATTCATTGACAATCGGAATACCTAAATATTTTTCAAGTAGGATTTTATCAGCATCAAAAAGCATTTCAGATGTTACCATACAGACTTTCAATGTCGGACAAACGTCTTTTAAAATGATGTTTTTCGTTTGCAAAAATTTCGCAAAAAGCACTACGGAACTCGTGTAACCATTAATATAATCGAATTTTGTCTGTTGGAATTTTTTCAGAATTTCTTCCAAAACCATATCCGATAAATCGAAAATTGGGAAACGATATCTTTTCGCCAAAAAATCCTTAAAACGTTCTTTGTAATATCCGAATTTATCTAACGGAATTCCATAAAACCGCGCCTGAAACGATGAATTAAAATCAATGCCAAACCAACCAAATCGGTAAATGTTAGAATACCAAGTTAGTGCGTGTGAAAATTTATCTTTAGCGAAAATAAAAGGATCACCGCTTGAACCTGACGTTTTATTAATGTAAATATTTTTTTCAAAACCTTTAGAAAGTCTTTCTGCTAAAGGAACTTGAAGATTTTTTTTGGTTAGAAGAGGTAAATTATTCCAATCGGAAACACCTCTATTTCCAACTAAATTTTTATAGAAAGCATTGTTTTCCAAATGAAATTGTACAATTTCTTTTCTTTTTGTTTCAATGAATTTTTGATATTCTGATTCAGAAATTTGTAGATTTTTTTCAAATTCAAGCTGCGCTTCCTTCATGGGGAAACCATTAATTTTTAACGTTAAATTGAATAAGTGGAACACGTTTTCTGAATTTATTCAAAAATAACAAACCTAATTTTATAATCTAGCAAAGACTTGCTTTTTTTTCCAATTAAAACAAACTATTTTTGCACAAACAAACAACACACACGATATGAATATTTTACTTTTAGGTTCTGGCGGAAGAGAACATGCTTTTGCTTGGAAAATGACTCAAAGTTCCCTTTGCTCACAACTTTTTGTAGCGCCAGGAAATGCTGGAACATCTCAAATTGCTACGAATGTTGCTATGAATCCAAACGATTTTGAAACCGTTAAACAATTTGTTTTAGCCAACACAATTGAAATGGTTGTAGTTGGACCAGAAGATCCTTTAGTAAATGGAATTTATGATTTCTTTAAAAATGACGCAGCTTTAAATGCGATTCCAGTAATTGGACCATCAAAATTAGGCGCACAATTAGAAGGGAGTAAAGAATTTGCTAAAGAATTTTTAGTAAAAAACAATATTCCAACTGCGAAATATGAAAGTTTTACATCAGAATCGGTTGAAAAAGGGTATGCGTTTTTAGAAACACTTTCTCCACCATATGTTTTAAAAGCAGATGGATTAGCAGCCGGAAAAGGTGTTGTGATTTTAAACGATTTACAAGAAGCAAAAGACGAATTAAAAGCAATGTTAGTGGATGCTAAATTTGGTTCTGCTAGTGCGAAAGTCGTTATTGAAGAGTTTTTAGACGGAATCGAATTAAGTTGTTTCGTTTTAACGGACGGGAAAAGTTACAAGATTTTACCAACAGCCAAAGATTACAAAAGAATTGGTGAAGGTGATACGGGTTTAAATACAGGTGGAATGGGGGCTATTTCTCCAGTTCCATTTGCGGATGCTACTTTGATGCAAAAAATTGAAGAGCAAATTGTAATTCCAACAATCAACGGTTTAAAAAACGACAACATTGAATACAAAGGTTTTGTATTTATTGGTTTGATAAAAGTGGGTGATAATCCATTTGTGATTGAATATAATGTAAGAATGGGTGATCCAGAAACAGAAGTGGTTATTCCAAGAATTAAAAGTGATTTAGTCGCTTTGTTTCAAGCTGTTGCGACAGAAAAATTATCAGATTTTGAATTTGAATTAGACGAAAGAACGGCTGCAACAATTGTAGTAGTTTCTGGTGGTTATCCTGAAGAATTTGAAAAAGGAAAAGAAATTTCAGGTTTAAATAATGAAACAGAATCGTTAGTTTTCCATGCAGGAACAAAAGAAGAAAACGGAAAAATTTTGTCTAATGGAGGTCGTGTTTTAGCGGTAACATCCTTCGGAAATACGTTCGTAGATGCCACAAAAAAATCTTATCAAACTATAGAAAATCTAAAATTTGATAAGATGAATTATAGAAAAGATATAGGATTCGATTTATAATCAAATCTTTAATCAATTTATAGAAGTCGAATTTTGAAATAAATTAATTTCAAAATTCGGCTTTTTTATTATTTTGTTAAGAAAGAGTGTGCAGTTGTATCTTGCTCGTCTTCTCCAGATTTCTTGAAAATCTGTAATTGTTTTGTCCAATAAACAGTCCAATAACAACAGATACAAATAAATATCCAGTTGATAAAATTTGCACCCCACCAGTTAGTTAATTCCCAACTTCTTAATAAGTCCATTGGTACAAAAAGTACTTCAACAAATAAAAATTGTATTGCTTCGAAAAATGCTTTCATTTTTTTATTATTATATTTACACTACAAAAATATAAAATATCTTTATGATTGCAAGCCTTTTTAGTAAAACTCGACCAATTAATTACGCATTAATCTTTTTAATGCTGCTTTCGTGCTTTTTTTTATATCAAATTCGAGTTTCAACTACCGATTTTACTATAAATATTCTAATTGAAAAAGCGGCGGTTTTAGTCTTAATTTTATTTTCGTTTTTTTTAGTAAACTTTATTTCTTTAAAAAACTCGCTGACTAAGAACGACAATTATGCCATTCTTATCTTTTTTGTGTTTATACTTTTATTTCCAACCATATTAGACGATACCAAAATTGTGTTGTCAAACGTGTTTTTATTGTTGGCTTTACGACGATTGGTTTCCTTAAAAACCTTAAACTCTCCAAAAGAGAAAATATTTGATGCGTCTTTCTGGATTTTTCTTTCCGCAATATTCCATTTTTGGAGTATTCTGTATATTGTTTTAGTATTTATTTCGATAATATTTCACTCTGGAAAAGATTTTAAAAATTGGTTGTTACCTTTCGTTTCTTTCCTTTGTGTATGGATTTTGTATATTTTCGCTAGTCTGGTTTTGTTTGATAATTATACGATTAAAGATAATATTTTTGATGTGAGTTTTAACTTTTTTGCTTTTGATAATGTGTATCAAAATATGGCATTGGCGCTATTTGTTTCAATTTCCGCCTTGTTTTTCGCTTCACAAACTTTTGATTATCAGAACAAACCATTGAACATGCAGTCGTCTTATAAACAAATTTACTTTTCGTTTATTTTAGCGGTTGGTATTTATATTTTCTCACCAAATAAATCTAACGATTTGTTAATCTATTCGTTTGCGCCTTTATCTATTTTAGGTGCGAATATGTTTGAAAAATTTGAAGATTCCATTTACAAAGAAGTTTCTCTGTATTTATTATTTGCAGTTGGGTTGTTTTTCTTTTTTGCGCAATTATAGTTTATTACCATACGCTAAATCGCCAGCATCACCTAAACCAGGAATAATATAATCTTTCTCGTTTAGTTTTTCGTCTAAAGAAGCCACCCATAAATTACAATTGTCTGGTAAATTTTCTTCTAAATGTTTAATTCCTTCTGGCGCGGCAATTACTACAGCAATGTGAATTTGTGTTGGATTGTGGTCTACTAAAAGTTTGTTTAAAACCGCAACTAAAGATTGTCCGGTTGCCAACATAGGGTCAATTAAGATTAAACTTTTATTGGTTAAAGTTGGTGTAGCTTTGTATTCTACCAAAATATCAAAATCAGCATCGTTATTATAATGATGTCTGTAAGCGGAAACAAAACCGTTTTCGGCATCATCAAAAAAGTTCATAAAACCTTGGTGAAGTGCCAATCCAGCTCGTAAAATAGAACATAAAACAATATGCTCAGCAATAGTTGTAGTATGTTTCACACCTAATGGTGTTTGCACAGCAATGTCTTTATATTCCAATTTTTTACTTAATTCATAAGCCATAATCTCACCAATACGTTCGATGTTTTTTCTAAAACGCATGCTGTCTTTCTGAATGTTCACATCTCTAAGTTGCGTCAGGAAATGGTTTAAAATACTGTTTTGTTCGGAGATATAATGAATGTTCATGTGAGATAATTTGAAATTTGTGGTTAAAAGTACAAAAAATCCTTATTTTTGTAAATTAAATTAGAAACTATGTTTGCAGAATTTGCTTTTCCCATTTTTGAACAATCTATAAAAGACTATCACATTATTAACGATGTGTACCAACCTGTTTTGAATCCGTATGAAAAAGGTTCAGTAGAACACTTATTATATGCTAAGAATTGGGTAGATACCGTGCAATGGCATTATGAAGATATTGTTCGTGATCCAAATATTGATCCCGTTGCAGCATTAGATTTAAAACGTAAAATTGATGCTTCTAACCAAGTTAGAACGGATATGGTGGAATATATTGACGGGTATTTTTTACAGAAATATGCGCACGTTCAAGTGAAACCAAATGCAAGAATTAATACAGAAAGTCCAGCATGGGCAATTGATAGATTATCGATTTTAGCTTTGAAAATTTACCACATGAATGAAGAGGCCACTCGTGAAGAAGCAACTGCAGAACACAGAGCCAAATGTCAGGAAAAATTGAATGTATTGTTAGATCAAAAAAACGATATGTTTATTTCAATCAGTCAATTAGTGGAAGATATTGAAAACGGTGATAAATTCATGAAAGTTTACAAACAAATGAAAATGTACAACGACGAGGATTTGAATCCAGTTTTGTATCAAAATAAAAAATAAATGTCTAAACACATTTTAGTTATCAGGCTTTCAGCTATGGGCGATGTCGCTATGACCGTTCCTGTGCTGAAAGCTTTTTCTTTGCAATATCCCGAAGTTAAAATCACAGTGGTTTCTCGACCATTTTTCAAACCTTTTTTTGATGATATTGAAAACGTCACTTTTTTTGCGATTGATTTAAAAGAAAGACATAAAGGATTTGCAGGATTGTTACGCTTATTTTCAGATTTACGAAAGTTGAATATTGATGCTGTAGCCGATTTGCATAATGTCTTACGTTCGAAAGTGGTTAGAACATTATTTGCTTTAACTGGAAAAAAAGTTGCTGCAACAGATAAAGGTAGAAAAGATAAAAAAGAACTAACGAAGTTAGCTATAAAAACTATTTCTCCAACCAAATCGATGTTTGCTAGGCATGGTGAAACCTTTGAAAAATTAGGTTTTTCTTTAGATCTAAGTAACCCAATGTTTTCTGAAAGCGCCATTTTATCTGAAGAAATAATCAAAATCACAGGAAAAAAAGAAGGAAATTGGATTGGTATCGCACCTTTCGCACAATATGAAAGTAAAGTCTATCCAATAGATTTAATGCAAGAAGTTATTGATCAATTAGCGAAAAATTCTTCCAACAAAATCTTTTTATTTGGTGGCGGGAACGAAGAAATTAAGAAGCTAAATCAATTGAAAAATAATCATGAAAATGTGATTGTTTTAGCAGGAAAAACCAACTTAAAAGAAGAATTAGCTATCATATCCAATTTAAACGTAATGCTTTCTATGGATTCTGGGAACGCACATATTGCGGCAATGTTGGGTGTGAAAGTTATTACGCTTTGGGGCGCCACACATCCATTTGCAGGATTTAAACCTTTCCATCAACCAGATGATTTTTGTATTACTTCCGATAGA
>JAUMDQ010000147.1:0-5499 GCA_032121715.1 Flavobacterium sp. | reverse complement strand
TATTTGGACAAATATTATCCACAACTTCTAACGTGTGATAAAAATTGTTTTTGTGCGTATGACCTTCTACTTCTTCTACATTATTCAAAGCGGTTAATTCAGGCAAAATAATATCTAACAAACCTGTTTTAAACAAATGTAAAAAGCCAATTGATGGTTTTTCTGAAGATAGAATCTTGTTTAATTCATCTACAATTCTTTCACCAGAAATAATAGCAATCCTATCTTTATTTTTAGTGATAGAAGCTAAAGATTCACTTTCAATTTCGAAATTTAATTGGGTGGCAAAACGTATCGCACGCATCATTCGCAAAGGATCGTCGGAATACGTAATATCGGGATTTAAAGGTGTTTTTAAGATTTTATTTTCCAAATCTGAAACGCCATTAAATGGATCTACTAAATCACCAAAATTTTCTGAATTTAGTGAAAAAGCCATCGCATTAATAGTGAAATCGCGACGTTCTTGATCGTCTTTTAACGTTCCATCTTCTACTAAAGGATTTCTACTATCGTGTGTGTAAGATTCTTTTCTCGCACCCACAAACTCAATATCCATTTCTTTATAACGCAACATCGCAGTTCCGTAGTTTTTAAAAACTTGAACTTTGGGTTTATTTGGTAATAATTCGGAAACTTTTAGGGCTAATTCTATACCGCTACCCACAGCAACAATATCGATATCTTTTTTATGATTTCTTTCTAATAAAATATCACGAACAAAACCGCCAATGACATAACTTTCTAGGTTAAGTTCTTTTGCGGCTTGTGAAATTATATTGAAAATTTTATTTTCTAAATGTTGTTTATAATTCATTAATTTTTGTTTCAGGTTTCAGGTTTCAGGTTACATTGGAAACAACTTTAAACTTGAAACCTGAAACAAATTTTATCGTCTAATCACTTTTACCTGACTATCTAATGTTAATTTTATAATTGCAGATGGTTTTTTGCAAACTTTATCGCGGTGCAAATTTACAACATAGTCGACTCCTTTTATAATTTCTGGAGAAATTTCTTTGAAATTCATAGGAGTTGGTTCGCCAGAAATATTTGCAGAAGTAGAAACTAAAGGTCGTTTCATTCTTTCCATTAATTTAAAGCAAAAAGGCTCTTTTACTAATCTAATTCCTAATGTATTATCTTCTGCAATAATATTTTTAGCAACATTTTTCGGATTATCTAAAATCAAAGTCGTTGGTCTTTCAGAATTATCCAAAATTTCCCAAGCCACTTCCGGAATTTTAGCAAAAACATTGTACATCATTTTTTCGCCATTCATTAGGCAAATCATGCTTTTACTTTCTTCACGTTGTTTTAGCGCGTAAATTTTCGCCACAGCTTCTTCATTCGATGCGTCGCAACCAATTCCCCAAACTGTATCAGTTGGATAAAGTATAATTCCGCCATTTTTAATGACTTCGTAAGCGTTGTGAATTTCGGTATTGATGTCCATATTTAAAATTCTAATTTTGGTAATTCTTTTTTGATTATTGCCGGAATACCAGCCACCATACAATTGTCTGGTATATTTTTAGTTACGACAGAACCCGCTGCAATTACTACATTAGAACCGATTTGAATATTAGGTAAAATAGTACTATTAGTACCAATGAAAGTAAATTTTCCAATTTTGCAATTTCCAGAAACATTTACATCTGGGCAAAGCTCAACAAACTCTTCAATAACAACATCATGACCTATTGTACACGATAAATTAATTAAAACACCAGTACCAATCGTTATATCATTTGTAAGTACAGAATTTGTCATAATATTTGCGCCTAAACCAATTGAACTTCCATAACTTCCAATATGTGAAAAAGGGCTAATTACGGTAGTTAATTGTCCGCCTATTGCTTCAAATTTCTTATAAATTTTATGCCTAAGGACAGGATTTCCTATACCAATTGTAAAACTAGAATCAATTTCTGAAAATACTTTTTTTGCTTCTTCTAATGACTTTAGAATAGGAAAAATACCATATAAAGTATTTCCAATATCTTCATTAACATCGTCATAAAAGAACAAATTTTCTAATTCGTTTCTTTGTTTTAAAACTTCTAAAACTTCTTTAGCAAAGCCTTTTGCACCAATGATTATCATGTAGTTACTGAATTAATTATAGTACTAATTTTTTTCAAGTTTTCTTCTTCTAAACCTACATATAATGGCAAACATAAAATTCTTGAAGCAATAGATTCTGAAATTGGCATCGTTTCACCATTAACAAAATCAATCTTATTTAATGAAGGATAAAAGTATCTTCTTGGAAATATTTCTGCTTCATTCAATTTTTGTTGTACTTTTAATAACTCTTCTTCAGAATTAAAAATCACAGGAAAATAACTGTAATTCCATTGTGTGTTTTCTCTAATTTTCATAATCGAAAGTGTAGTGAAATCTAAATTTTTCAAATAGAAATCAACGACTTTTTTTCGTTCACTAAAAATGTGCTCTAAATTATCAAAAACAGCTAAACCCATTGCCGATTGCAACTCAGAAATCTTAGCATTAATTCCTAAACCATGAAAATCTAAAGGTCCATTATGACCAAAATTATGACTGTAATATAATTTATGATATAAGTTTTCATCGTTGCAAAACATCGCCCCACCTTCACCTGTGTGAAATATTTTAGTGGCGTGAAAACTACATGTACTCACATCTCCAAAATTAAAAATGGAATTGTTATTGTACGTCACACCAAAACAATGTGCCGCATCATAAATTACTGATAAATTATGTTTTTTGGCAATTTGTTCAATCTTATCAACATGACAAGGATTTCCAAAAACGTGAGTCGCTAAAATAGCTGTTGTTTTTGGTGTAATCGCTGCTTCAATTTTTGTTTCATCAATTGATAAATATTCTGGATGAATGTCTACAAATACAGGTTTACAATTTTCCCATATAATTGCAGATGTAGTAGCAACATAAGAAAATGGTGTGGTAATAATTTCGCCTTGATTGCCTAATAATTTCAGCGCAATTTGCAACGGAATGGTACCATTATTAGTGATAATGATATTATTTATTTTGTAGATTTCTTTAATTTTATGTTCCAACTCGAGCGTTAATTCTCCTCTATTGGTTAGCCAAACTTTTTCCCAAGCTCTATTAAGATACGATTGATAGGCCTCAATAGTCGGTAAAAATGTTTTTGTTACGTTAATCATATGAATTCATTAAGTTACAAAAATACTATTAAAATCAAACTATTTGGGAAAATCAAAATAATATTTACTAATATTGTGTGATAATTTACTCTAAATGCAGAAAAAAAACATTGCTATAATTTGTTCTTGGTTAGACATATCGAAAGGTGTGGGCTCATTTTTTGTGGAACAAGCTGAATTGGTTAAAGACAATTTTGATGTTCATTTAGTGCATTTTAAACCGTATCGATTTGGATTTAGTAAGAGAAAAAAAGTGAGTTTTTCTATAAAGACAGACGAACAATTTACGGAGAATCAAATTCCTGTTTACGAAGTAAATTATCCTGAATTTTATTTCTTTAGAAAATTTTTCTTTCAAAAAGCTATCGAAAAAAAAGCACAAAAAAGTTTTCTAAAAAAAATCAACAAACCCATAAATTTATGCCATGCGCAATCGTTGTTTGATGCTGGATTTTGGTGTTATAAATTGAATAAAAACTATAAAATTCCTTATATTTTCACAGAACATAATCAGTTAAATTTAAAAGGTTTACCAAGAAAAAAAGATAAATTATTAAAAAAAGTAATTGCATCTGCTTCTGAAAAATTAGTGGTTAGTAACGATTTAATCCGACAATTTGCTACGAACGATATTTTTGAGAATTTCAATAAACTAGGAAATACGTTTGATGAAACTTGTTTTACTTATTCAGAAAATTCAAAATCTGATTCCTTCAAAATAATCACAATTGGCGCTTACACACCAATAAAAGATTATGCAACCTTATTAGAAGCCTTGAAAATTGTAGACAAACAAATCAATACTAAAATACAATTTACGTGGATTGGCTTTAATTGTTGGGGAACCGATAACAATACTGCAGTTACAAATACTTGTAGTGATTTAGGCTTTAAAAACATCCAGTTTGAGTTGATTAAAAGTGCCACAAAATATGAAATTGCCAATCATTTACAACAATCAGATGTTTTGGTTTCGACAAGTATTTGCGAAACTTTTGGAGTTTCCGTTTTAGAAGCGTTAGCTTGTGGCGTTCCTGCAGTTTGTACTAATTCTGGTGGAGTTTTAGAAATGATTACTCCAGAAAACGGCATCATTTGTCCGATTAAAGATTCGGAATCAATAGCTAAAAGTATACTTCAAATTTACAATAAAGAACTTGTTTTTGATGGTAAAAGCATCTCAGAAAACATCAAATTAAAATTTGGCTCTACTACTTTCACAGAAAAATTAAGTGCTATTTACAACCAAAATGCACGTTAAAACTTAATCAATTTTTTAAAGAGTGATTTCGTACTTAACAATTTGAATTCATTTGGAAATTTGTGTTTCAATTCAAATACAACAAGTTGCGTAGTTTTAGAATACACAAAAGGTTTGTTTAAGGCTTCTTCCATTCTTTTTTGAAACATTGCTTCAGGAAAAATATTCTTTTCTTTATTAATAGCAATTATCTTCTTTGTCATTTCAAAAAATTCCAATAATTCCGATTTGCTTAATTTCTTTCTATAACCAAGAATATCAAACAAATGCACCAATTTTTTAAAGTCGAAAGCATCATTTTGCAAACCAAATATTTTTTGAAATAAATCGGTTTTAATTTTTAAATCTGAAATGACTAAATTTTCTGCTTTTATTTTACTGATGTTATTTTCATGTTGTCTGTAACGCAATAATGCCTCTTGAATAATATAAAAATCATGTTTTAGAATAACTTCGCTCCATAACTTATAATCTTCTGCAGGAACAAATTCTTTTTGATATTCTAAATTTTCCATGCAACTTTTTCTGAACATAACTGAAGGATGAGCAATACAATCATACGATAAAAAAGTAAGTTTAATCTCAATTGGATTTTGTGGTGCTTCAAAAATTACAGATTCCATATTATTACCAAAAACTGAAATCCAAGAACCACAAACAACAACATCTTTATTTTTTTGTAAAACTTCTACTTGTTTTTCAAATCTTGTTGGTAAACTAATATCATCACTATCCATTCTGGCAATATATTCCCCTTTTGCAATAGTCAATCCGTAATTTAAACTATCCGTGTATCCTGAATTTTTTGGTTTAACAATTAACTGAATTCTAGGATCAGAATAGGATTGTAATATTTCAACTGATTTATCAGTAGAAGCATCATCGATAATTATAAATTCAAAGTCTGAAAATGTTTGATTTAAAATACTATCAACAGCGTCTCTAATATACAATTCAGAATTGTAAACTGGCAGTAAAACTGATATCTTAGGAGAAATTGCGTTCATTTTTTTATCTAGAAAGTTAAAATTTGTTTACAAAAATAACTAAATAAAAAAA
>JAUMDQ010000146.1:0-8184 GCA_032121715.1 Flavobacterium sp. | reverse complement strand
AATCCAGCAATATTTTTTGTTTGAGTTTTTAACAACAAATTATTTCTATGTCCTTCTGCAGTCCTCGGACTAATGCTTAATTTCTCTGCTATTTCAACAGCATTAAATTGTTTACAAATTAATTTTAACACTTCAATTTCCCTTGTGGTTAATTGCGTTGTATCAAAATCGCTTTTAGAAGGATGTTTTCCAGAAATAATATCTTTATAAATGACTTTCATTACTTCATCATTATAATAAAAACCTTTATTCGCTACCTCATTTATAGTCAGCACTACTTCTTCAGGTGAAGCATTTTTCACAATGTAAGAAACCGCTCCAACTTGAATCATGTTTGAAATAAACGAAGGCGTATTATAACTCGTTAAAGCAATAATTTTTAGTTCTGGAAATTCTGCATGTAAAATTTTTGTGGTTTCCACGCCATTAAGATTTGGCATTTTTAAATCGGTAATCACAATATCCGGTAAGACATCAGAGGATTTTAAATAATCAACCAATTCTTGACCGTCGTTAGCTTCAAAAACGATATTAAAGTTGGGTTCACGTTGCAATAAGAATGAAATACCTTTCCTAAAAAGCACCTCATCATCAGCTAAAACTATATTTATTTTAGTATTCATTTTTTAAAAATTAAATTCAATTTGAACACCTTTATTTATCTCTGATTGAACGTTTATATTTCCACCTAAGAAACTGACCCTACTTTCTATATTCTGCATTCCGATTCCTCTTTTTTGATTCCCAAAATTCGTATTGAAACCCACACCATTATCTGTGTAAACACAAGTATTTTGTTTGTTTTTACTTACAAAAGTAATTGAAATCCCAGTTGCTTTTCCATGTCGCATCGAATTATTTAATAATTCTTGTAAAATTCTAAAAATATGTAATTGTTTATTGACTTCTAAAGCACTGAATTCTAACGCGTTTTCATAATTAATTTGAACATTTTTAGCTGTTGAAAATTCTAAAACTAATTCTTCAACCGCAGCATGTAAACCAAATTTTTCAAAAACTGGAGGTAATAAATCATGTGCAATTCTTCTCGAATTCTCTAGTGCTTTTTTGGTTAAACTCACTATATTATCAGTAATTTCGGCAAATTCTGCTTCTGATAAATTGGGTGTTTTTAGCAAATGTGTATTTAAGGAAACGATATTAAGTTTAGAACTAATATCATCGTGCAAATCTTGAGCAATTCGCATACGTTCTTCTTCCTGCGTTTGAATTACCGATTGCAATATTTCCTTTTGATAGTGAATTTCTTGATTCTTTTTTTCAATGGCAATTTTTACAATCTTCTTACGAGAAAAATAAAAGAATAGTACTAAAGTTAAAAAAACACTAAAAAAAGCAAATAAAATAAAAAGGAAAGCTTTTATAATTTGTTCTATAGCTAAATGTGTAACCTCCATAATTACTTAGTTTTTAGTTTCTTTAATTGGTAAAGTAAAATGATGGAATAAACCACATAAGTAATATATCCAAGATTAATAGTATATATACTAAAAGTATCATTAAACTCCTCCATATAATCATGTTGAAGAGAAATACTGTGTAATGGCCAAGACAAATAACAAAAAAAATAAATAATAAAATGAATCAATAGAGCCAAATTAGCATAATACAATTCTTGTGGTTTTTCATATTCATTATATAAATACACTACTCCATAAACAATAATTGGAAATATCGTTAAATAAATATCCCAATAATGGAGTAAAAAGAAAGATTCTGGAAATACTAAATATTTTATCAACAAATAACTAGACACTAAAATCAACGAAATTTCAACCACATTTCGCCACTTTTTATCTTCAAAAGAATAAGAATAAAACAGACTCAAAATACCAAATTGAAATAGAAAAATAATATTTATAAAAAAATGATTGTAAATTCTAAACCAACTATACAACTCGTCAGATATGTAATTCATTAAGACGTCAAAAATAAGAAAAAGCGAAAATATCTTATAGGCTTTACTTTTATTTTTAAAACCTATAAGATATAATATCGCTACTACAAAAATTAAGATATAAAAATAGTATCTTGTTTTCAAATTTTATGGATTATATAATGGACTATTAGGATCGCAAGTATCAGGACAAGGTTGGGTCCCAGAAAAAATTGTATCAGTCATATCGTTACCGTCACCATCTACTCCAACAAACATTAATTTTTGTTTACCCGATGTATCAACACCCATGTAGGCTCTAACATTTGCAACATCTGGAATGGCAAGCAATTCTGTTAAAACCTCTAAAGGAATTAAATGTGCTTTTGCTAATGGTTTTGGCGGATTTGTTTGCCATGATTTTGCCCATGCTTCTGCATCGGATAGGGGGATAATGTAATTTGGCATAGTTGTAAATTTTTTATAGTTAATTTCCTAAAAATAACAAAAAAACAAATACAAAAAACAAAAAAATCAACAAAAATTTTAATTAAAACGGAACATCACTATTTTCATCAAAGCTACTATTCATACTGCTTCCAAAAGCATCATTTGGTGAAGGTAAATTTGGAGTAGCAAATGGGTTGGCTTGTGAATCCAAATTCATTTTAGAAGTAAAGGAATCATCATAAGACATTCCAAATTCATCTAAATTGTCAAACTTACCAAATTGTCCTAAGAATTTTAAACGAATGTTATCCAAACTACCATTTCTATGTTTAGCTACAATAAATTCAGCTTGATTTGTGGTTGGTGCTGCTTCTTCATCGTCCCAATTATCAATTTTATAATATTCTGGACGATAAATAAACGATACGATATCGGCATCTTGTTCAATCGCTCCAGATTCACGTAAATCTGACAGTAAAGGCCTTTTACTAGAACCACGTGTTTCTACCGCACGAGATAACTGAGAAAGTGCAATTACTGGCACACTTAATTCTTTCGCTAAAGCTTTTAAACTTCGAGAAATCATCGAAATTTCTTGCTCTCTATTTCCGCCACCTTTTCCAGATTGACCAGCAGACATTAACTGTAAATAGTCAATTACAATTAGTTTAATTCCGTGTTGTGAAACCAAACGACGCGCTTTGGCACGTAAATCGAAAATAGATAATGACGGTGTATCGTCAATATATAAGGGTGCTTTTTCTAAATCTTTAACTTTTACGTTTAATTGTTCCCATTCGTGTGGTTCTAAATCTCCTTTACGAAGTTTCTCAGAGGTTAAACCGGTTTCACTGGAAATCAAACGCGTAATTAACTGCACAGAAGACATCTCTAGCGAGAATAAAGCAACAGGTTCGTTATTTGTAACGGCAATATTTCGTGCCATCGACAGGACGAAAGCGGTTTTACCCATACCAGGACGAGCTGCAATAATAATTAAATCGGATGGTTGCCAACCAGAAGTTAAATCATCTAATTTTCTAAATCCTGTTGGAATTCCGGATAAACCTTCCTTGTTGGAAATTTCTTCAATACGTTGTTTGGCTTGGTTTACTAAACTTTGCGCGGTTTCGTATCCTTTTTTAAGGTTTCCTTGTGTGATTTCGTATAAATTCGTTTCGGCTGTGTCTAATAAATCGAAAACATCCATACCTTCATCGTAACAATCTTCGATTAATTTACTAGAAATAGAAATTAAACTTCTTTGAATAAATTTCTGAAGAATAATACGTGCATGGAAAACAATATGTGCCGAAGAGGCAATTTTTTGCGTAAGTTGAATCAAATAAAAATCGCTACCTGCCATTTCTAATTTTCCGTTTCTTTTTAATTGTGCAGAAACAGTTAATAAGTCGATAGGTTGCGGTGGAGTACTATGAAACAATTGGTTAATTGCTTCGTAAATATATTTGTGTGCTTCTTTATAAAAAACGTCTGGATTTAATAAATCGATTACTTCACCTGGTGCTTTGATATCAATTAACATAGCTCCTAAAACTGCTTCTTCAATATCTACAGCTTGTGGAGGTAACTTTCCTTTTTCTAAATTAATGATAGTAGTTTTATCTACTCTTACAGGGTTTATATTTAACGATTTTTCCATACTGCGAATGTAATGTAATTAGTAGAAAAAATAAATTTTACTTGTTAATGAAATACTGTTAACAACTTACTACTATTTGTTAACATGTCAAAAAAAACGCCTTGTGATTGACAAGGCGCTTTATAATATATTTTACTTATTTATCGGAGAATTCTCCCATATTACAGTATTTATCCATTCTTTGCGCTACTAAATCTTTTGTTGATAAGTCTTTTAATTCGTTGTACGATTTGGTGATGTACTTTTCAACAGTTTTAAACATCGTCTCTTTATCACGATGCACACCTCCAAGAGGTTCTGGTATAATATCGTCAATTAACTTTTGCTTTTTCATATCGATAGCCGTTAATTTTAAAGCTTCAGCTGCTTGTTCTTTAAATTCCCAGCTTCTCCATAAAATGGAAGAACAAGATTCTGGAGAAATTACAGAATACCAAGTGTTTTCCAACATAAATACTCTATCTCCTACTCCAATTCCTAATGCACCACCAGAAGCTCCTTCACCAATAATAATTGAAATAATTGGTGTTTTCAAACGAGCCATTTCAAAAATATTACGTGCAATCGCTTCACCTTGTCCGCGCTCTTCCGCTTCTAAACCAGGATAAGCTCCAGGAGTGTCTATTAACGTTAATACAGGAAGATTGAATTTTTCTGCCATTTTCATTAAACGTAAAGCTTTTCTATAACCTTCAGGATTGGCCATACCGAAATTACGCAATTGACGCATTTTCGTATTGATTCCTTTTTGTTGTCCAATAATCATATAAGATTGACCGTTTATTCTTCCTAAACCACCAACCATGGCTTTGTCATCTTTAAAATTTCTGTCTCCAAATAATTCTAAAAAAGTCCCATCTGTTAAGTTAGTAATATATTCTAAAGTATAAGGTCTGTTCGGATGACGAGACATTTGAACTCTTTGCCAAGCCGTAAGATTTTTGTATATATCTTTTTTAGTTTGTTCTAATTTTTCTTCTAGTTGTTTACAAGTTGCAGAAACATCAACATCAGATTCTTGCCCTAAAACAACGCATTTCTCCATTTGATCTTCCAGCTCTTTTATTGGCAATTCAAAATCTAAATATTCCATAAAAGTTAGTTTTGTTTAATTTGTTTGTAATTACAAAGATACTATTTAAAAATTATTTGAATAATATTTGAACCGTTATCTAATTATTTTTTTTGTTATTCCGTATTAATCCATTCAAAATCACTGTGATAAGAATGATTGCTGCACCAATATAAAAGGAGAAACTCATTTGTTCGTTTTTCTCGAAAATTAAAACGGCTAAAGCGATTCCGTAAACGGGTTCTAAATTTATGGTAAGCATGACTGTATAAGGAGAAATGAACTTCATTACCGCAACTGAAGCAATAAATGCATATGCTGTACAAATAGAAGCCAAAACAAACAACCACATTAAATCTTCAGCAGTAATCACGAAAAATTCTGTAGTAAATTGTCCGCTAAATAACAAAAAGGCACTTAAAAACAACACACCACCGAAAAGTTCGTAAAACGAAACAATTGTCGCGTCAATTCTTTGGGCAAATTTTCCGTTGATAATAGAAAATGTAGCTGACAAAAACGCAGAAGTTAAAGCTAAAAGCACACCTTGCATCGTACCCGACATATTGCTGCTTAAACTTTTTTGAATAAAATTAGGTTCTGAAGATTCGATAACAAAATACAAACCTACAAGAACCACTAATCCGAAAACGATTTCATACCAAACCATTTTTCGGTTATAAAAAATAGGCTCTAAAATGGAAGTAAAAAATGCGCCGGTTGACAAACAAGCCAATGTTATTGATATGTTCGAAACTTTAATAGCTTTAAAAAATGTAATCCAATGCAAAGCAATTATTAAGCCTGAAATCAGTAATAAAACAATATCTTTTTTGGATAATTTAAAGCTCGTTTTTTTATAAAAAATGTAGCCTAAAATTAGTAAAACAGCTAACGACATGCGCCACCAAACTAATGGCAAAGCATCTAATGAAATTAGCTTACCTAAGACAGCTGTGAATCCCCAAATGAATACAATAAAATGAAGATGTAAGTTATGTTTTAAATTAACGTCTGGCATTTCGTAGTAAGTAAAAAGCTAATATTCCGAAAACAAAATTTGGAAACCAAACAGCAACAATTGGCGGTATACTTGATTTTTCTGCAAGAGTTCCGAAAATTTTATCGAAGAACACGAATGAAAAAGCAACCAAAATTCCTATAGCTAAATTGACTCCCATTCCACCACGACGTTTCATCGCAGAAACCGCTACGGCAATAATGGTTAATATAAATGCCGATGCTGGAATACTAAATTTCTTATACAAAACCACCAAATATACATCTAAATTAGAACTTCCTTTTGCTCTTTCTTTATCAATAAATTTCACCAAATCGAAAATATTCATGGTTTCCGCAACATAAACTGTTGGGGTTAAATCGTCTGGTTCAAATTCAAATTTTCTGGTTAATTTTTCTTGTTTTTCAATAACATCACCGTTCTTACCAACTGTTCTTTTTACATAATTAAACAAAGAATAATCTTTTGTCTTCTCATTATATTTTACACGATTGGCATATAATTTATACTCTAATTTATTTCCATTAAATTTTTCGTAAATAAAATCGAAACCTGTTTTAGACAACACATTATAACTACTTACATACATGTATTCATTTGGTGTAACTTGTCGAAAAATATCAGAAGTTTGCCTGGTTTCTACATTCTTTTTAAGATACGTATACCTAAAATCCCAGTATTTTTCGCTGGCATCTGGCAAAATAAAGAAACCCATTAATAAAGTCACAAAAGATACCAAAGTTGCGCCAATAAGATAAGGTCGTAAAAAGCGTGTAAATGAAATTCCGGAACTTAAAATAGCAATAATTTCACTGTTATTGGCCAGTTTGGAGGTAAACCAAATGATGGACAAAAACAGAAAAATAGGAAATAATAAATTGGCAAAGTAGATGGTAAATCCGTAATAGTAAACCAAAACGTCTTTAAAAGCGACTTTATTTTCAATCATACGATTGATTTTTTCCGACACGTCAATAATAATTCCAATAGGAATAAACATAAACAACATCGCTGTAAATGTGATCAAGTATCTTTTAAATATGTACCAATCTATTTTTTTCATATTTTTATTGTTGATGGTTTCTAGTTTAATGTTAATTATTTATTCACAATCTCTTTTTAAACTTTTAAACCTATAAACTCTTAAACTAAAATCTTACAATCTCGTTGTTACTTTTTTAACCATTTTCTCTTTCCATTCTCTGAAAGTTCCTGCTAAAATTTGTTGTCTTGCTTCACGAACCAACCACATATAGAAACCTAGATTATGAATCGTAGCAATCTGTTTTCCTAAAAATTCATTAGCAATGAACAAATGTCGTAAATAAGCTTTTGAATAATCTGAATCTACGTAAGTATGTCCCATTGTATCAATTGGAGAAAAATCTTCTTCCCACTTTTTGTTTTTGATATTGATAAACCCTTCAGATGTAAATAACATTCCGTTTCTAGCGTTACGAGTAGGCATTACACAATCGAACATATCAATACCTAATGCAATGTTTTCTAAAATATTGGCTGGTGTACCCACTCCCATTAAATAACGAGGTTTGTCTTTTGGTAAAATAGCGGTAACGACTTCTGTCATCGCGTACATTTCTTCTGCTGGTTCCCCAACTGAAAGCCCACCAATTGCATTTCCAACTTGGTTTCTACTTGCAATGAATTCTGCCGATTGCTGACGTAAATCTTTATAAGTACTACCTTGAACAATCGGAAAAAAGGCTTGAGAATAATCGTATTTAAAAGGTAACGTATCTAAGTGATTAATACATCTGTCTAACCAACGATGCGTCATGTGCATCGAACGTTGTGCATATCTGTAATCACAAGGATAAGGCGTACATTCGTCAAATGCCATAATAATATCGGCACCAATAGTACGTTGTGTTTCCATTACGTTTTCTGGAGAAAAAAAGTGGTAAGCACCATCTAAGTGCGATTTAAATTTCACTCCTTCTTCTTTAATTTTACGTCTTCCGGATAAAGAATAGACTTGGTATCCACCAGAATCGGTTAAAATATTTCTATCCCAATTCATAAATTTATGTAAACCACCCGCTTTCTCTAAAACGTCTAAT
>JAUMDQ010000145.1:0-8327 GCA_032121715.1 Flavobacterium sp. | reverse complement strand
TCCGAATTTAGTTTCATAAACAGCCGTTACATATGGATCAACAACATTAAATTTAGCAACATTTCCAAGTATATCACCATATGGCGTAAACTGATTCATATCAAAAAACTGAAATTGAACACCAGTTACTAAGTATAACGAACTAGATAAATTATATTTATTGAAAGCATCAACATTTACATTTCTTGATTTAAAAGAAGAATTAGAAATACCAGACCACATATCAAAATTGGTATACTCTCTTTCTAATAATCCAAAGGAAGAATTAATTTTAAATTCCCCTTTTTTATATTTAAAAGTTGGTGTAAAACCAGCTCTAAATTGTTCGCTTGATAAGGAATTAAATTCGTTATCTGCAAAAGAACCATCATCAAACGTTGATATTAATTTATCGTAATTTGCAAAGAAATCTAAGTTCAATTTTCCATTTACTTTAACACCAAATTGTTGGTTTAAATTTAATCTTGAGAAAGAATCATCTTCAAAATTTACACCGGCAGCTTCACTCAAACCTTTAACTTCCGTACTATTCAATGACGTTAAAAACGAAACTTTTCCATTAGAGCCATTAAATGAGAAACCTTGATTTGATTCTTTACCATGTAACTTGTGGTTCTCTGTTGTGTTTTGAGTTCCAACATTAACATATGCTGTACCAGAAATTTTATTTTTTACAGCTTTCTTTAAGGTAATATTAATAACCGCTGAAGCACCATTTGGACCATATAAAACAGTAGAAGCACCTTTTAAAATTTCAATACTTTCTACTTGATCTACTGGTAATAAACGTAAATCGTAAGTTGATGAAATACTTGAAGCATCTACAACTGGATTTCCATCAATTAAAATTAATACTTGATTCGTATTTCCACCTCTAACAAATAAATCCAAGTTTTTTCCAGCACTTCCTTGGTTACCAACCACTTCAAAACCAGACAACTGACTTAAAACAGTTGCAACACTTTGACCTTTTCTTTGTTCTAAATCTTTTTGTGTAATTTTTTCAATACTTCTACCCGATTTTGCTTTGCTTTGAGCAAACTTAGTGTCCGTAATTACTACTTCTTCAATAGTTTTTGTAGAATCTTGTTCTTGTGCAATTGCAAAAGAAGTTACCAACGTAAAAAACGCGGCAAGTTGAATGAAATTCGTTTTCATCTTTAATTATTAATTTTTTTTTAAAAAAATAGGAAAAAAGCACAGAATTACCCATACCCAAACTTTTTCTCCCGAAAGCTTGATACAATATGAATTGAGGCAGGTCTCCTGGCTTGCGTATTATTGTTTTCCTTCCCATCCCGAACATCGGAACAGTGGATTTGCAGTAACAATAACCTTATTAGCATACAGTTGCGGGTACAGCTCAGGTATTTCACCTGATTCCCTTTTAATGAATTTTACGAAAAACGTAAAATTCAACCATAATTCGAGGTCAAAAATACGAATAATCTAGTTAAATCAAAATTTTAATTGATTTTTGTGATTAAAATTTCAATTTCGTAAAATTAAAATTCAAAGTATCGAAGAGCACTAATTCATTTTTTAAAGTTGGTAAACCTAAAATAAGTTTCAAGACTTCTTGAGCCATTAGCGTTCCAATTATTCCAGGTAACGTTCCTAAAACGCCATTGACAGAGCAATTAGGCACATCTTCTGGATTTGGCGGTTGAGGAAATAAATCTCTCAAATTTTTAGATTTTTTGTAATTGAAAACAGCGACTTGTCCTTCAAATTTAAAAATACTACCATAAATCAAAGGTTTATTAAGTACTACACAAGAATCGTTTATAATGTATCGAGTGGTAAAATTATCCGTTCCATCCACAATAAAATCAAAATTAGTTATGATTTCAGAAGCGTTTTCTAATGTTAATTTTTCTTCAAAAGTTTGAATAGTTATATGTGGATTAAAATTTTCTAAAACACTTTTTGCCGTTATTACTTTTGATTTATCAATATGATTTTCAGTATATAAAATTTGGCGATGTAAGTTATGTAATTCTATTTTATCAAAGTCTACAATTCCTATATTTCCAACACCAACAGCCGCTAAATATTGTAAAACAGGACAACCTAAACCACCAGCACCAATCACTAAGACACGAGCTTGTTTGATTTTTAGTTGACCTGATTCGCCAATTTCTGGTACTTGCATTTGTCTGCTATATCTTAAAAAATCTTGAATTTCAATCATATTTAATGCCTTTTATTTTTTGTGAATATGCTATGTCCCAATCTTTCCAAACAGGTTCATAACCTGCATTTTTAATCAGATTTGAAATTTCATTAGCACTTCTTTCATCGCTAATTTCAAACTGTTCCAAGGATTCTACATTCACCACATAACCACCAGGATTTGTTTTGGAAGCCGCGCTCATACTCGTCACACCAATTGGAATACTATGATTTCTGAATGTTTCATTTTCACGAGTCGAGATGGAAATTTCTAAATCTTCATTCCAAATTCTATAAGCACAAATTAATTGTAATAAATCTTTATCGTCCATAATAAAATTTTGTTCCAATACTCCTTCAGCTGGCCGCAATCTTGGAAAGGAGACTGAATATTTACTTTTCCAATAGTTTTTTTGAAGATAATCGATATGCAACGCATTGAAAAAACTATCCGTTCGCCAATTTTCCAAACCTAACAAAACACCTAAACCAATTTTATGAATTCCGGCAGTTGCTACTCGGTCTGGCGTTTCTAATCGGAAATCGAAATTAGATTTTTTTCCTTTTGGATGATATTGTTTATACACTTCTTGATGATAGGTTTCTTGATACACCAAAACAGAATACACGCCCGCTTCATGTAATTGTATATATTCTTCGGTAGACAAAGGCTGAACCTCAACAGAAACATTAGAAAAATCCTTCTTAATTAAGTCAATTGCATTTAAAAAATAATTGATATTTACCGTATAATTCGCTTCACCTGTCACCAACAACACATGATCAAAACCCATTTTTTTGAGTTCCGCAACTTCTAATAAAATTTCTGAATCTTTTAATGTAACACGTTTAATTTTATTGTCTAAACTAAAACCGCAATACGTGCAAATATTTTGGCATTCATTACTTAAATACAAAGGCGCATACATTTGTATCGTTTTTCCGAATCTTTTTTTGGTGAGAAAATGACTTATTTGTGCCATTTCTTCCAAATAAGTTTGAGCGACTGGAGAAATTAAAACCATAAAATCTTCCAAACTTTTTTTCGATTTGGCTAACGCTCTTTGCACATCAATTGCGGTAGACTGATAGATTTTAGTTTGGATGTCATTCCAATTATATTGTTCAAAAACAGCTTTAAAAGTCTTCATTATAAATCATTTAAAAAGGCTGTTAACGGACTTGAAGACGCAGCGAATTTCATCGGTTGTGCTAATTGCGCTTCAAAAGCATTTCTTCCTGCAATTACAGCTTCTTTAAAAGCTTGCGCCATTAAAACTGGATTTCCAGCTACGGCAATTGCTGTATTTACTAATACTGCATCTGCACCTAATTCCATTGCTTTTGCTGCATCAGATGGCGCTCCTAAGCCTGCATCAATAATCACAGGAACTTTACTTTGTTCGATAATAATTTCTAAAAAATCGATAGTTTTTAAACCTTTATTACTTCCAATTGGCGCTCCTAAAGGCATAACTGCAGCTGTTCCGGCTTCTTCTAATAATTTACACAAAACCGGATCAGCGTGGATATATGGCAAAACAATGAAACCTAATTTTGCTAATTCTTCTGTAGCTTTTAAGGTTTCAATTGGATCTGGCATTAAATATTTTGGATCCGGATGAATTTCTAATTTAATGAAATTCGTTTCTAGCGCTTCTCTAGCTAATTGAGCTGCAAAAACAGCTTCTTTAGCATTTCTAGCTCCTGAAGTATTTGGTAATAATCTTATATTTTCTTTTGGAAGATTTGATAAAATCGCATCGGTTTCTGTTTCAAAATCGATTCTTTTTAAAGCAACGGTTACCAATTCACTTCCAGAAGCTACAATAGCTTTTCCCATTTCTATATTCGAACCAAATTTTCCAGTTCCTAAAAACAAGCGAGATTTGAAAGTTGTATTCCCTATTATTAATCGTTGCATATTTCTTGTGTTTTAAATAAAATTTCTGGATTTTTATGATGCGTAATTAAACTCGAAACGGCTACTCCAAAAACACCAATTTCTTCTAATTTTTCAAAATCATCTTCCACAATTCCACCAATAGCATAAATCGGAATTTCAATATTTCTACTTTTTAATTCATTTAGAATGGTTTGATAGCCTTCAATTCCTAAAATTGGACTTAATTTTTCTTTTGTTGCCGTAAATCGAAATGGACCTAATCCGATGTAATCGCACTTTTCATTTACTCTTTTCAATACATCTTCTAGTGCGTTTGCTGTTCCGCCAATAATTTTATTTTCTTTTAATAAAGTTCTAGCTTCCTTAACGGAGATATCATCTAAACCTAAATGCACACCATCCGCATTTATTTGCCAAGCTACTTGTACATGATCGTTTATAATTAGTTTGGCATCATAAGATTTACAAATTTTCTGTACTATTTTAGCAAGTTCTAATACTTCCAGAATTGATTTGTTTTTATAACGTAACTGAATCCATTTGCAGCCAGAATATAAAGCTTTACTAATATTGGCTAATTGTTGTTCTGGGGTTTCTCCTTGCGAGATATACTGAATTTTCTCAAACATAATAGGCTAATTTTGATAGATTGGATTGTAATATTTTTTCTGTGTATAATTTTGCTTTTTTGCAAGCTTGTTCTAAATTTTCACCCAAGCTTAAATAAGCTGTGATTGCGGATGATAACACACAACCTGAGCCGTGTTTTTCTGAGCAATTTCCTAAAGTTGGATGAATCGTAATTTCTTTATTTTTCATAAAAAGAATATCTGTTCCTTTAGCTTCCTTTTTATGTCCGCCTTTCCATAAAACAGCAGTATGATTTCTTAAATAATTCAAATTTTCTTCGACTGAAATTGAATTAGGAATTAATTTTAAAACTTCATCATGATTTGGAGTAATTAATTGAATCGATTGTAAAATGAATTCTAAATCTTGTTGGTTTTCAATTTCTAAAAAAGAGAACTCAGTCGTTGATTTTAAAACAGTGTCCCAAATTATTGGAACTTTTGAATCGATACTTCTAATCTTTTGAATGATAAATTTCAAATCCGACAAACTAGAAACAATTCCGATTTTTATGGCTTTAATTTCATACTCTTTCAGAAACAATTCAATTTGAAATAGTACTTTTTCAATAGCAACCCATTCTAATTCTATAAATTGATTTTCCGTTTGAATGGTGTACGCCGTAGGAATCGCAATTCCGTACGTTTTCAACTGTTCAAAAGTTTTAATATCTGCTAAAAATCCAGCTCCAGCTGAAGGATCAAAACCAGCAATGGTTAATACGAATGGATGATTTTCTGACATTGTTTAAATTTTTGAATTGGATGTTCATTTAACCAAATACTTCCCAAAAGAGCTACCGAATCAAAACCGGAATCTAGAGCTATTTTAATATTATTTTCATCTAAACCTCCAAGTGCAATTAATTTTGTATTGAAATTAGTTCTGTCTTTTATAGATTCTAAAAGATTCTCATCCGATTTATATTCAGGTTTCGAAATTGATTCAAAAACTGGACTTAAAAAAGCGCCATCAAAACATGGAGACAATTCATTAAAATCAATGATATTATGTACAGAAGTAGATAAATACGAAACTGTTTTTTGAAAATTTTCTGAAATCTCAACTCTATTTTTTTCTTTTAAATGAATGCTATTAATTTTAAACTCATGAGTCAAATGATTTTGTTCATGTAAAACCAATTTTGAATAAAATTTGTCATCAATATTGGAAAGAAAACATCTCATTTCATTTTCAGAATAAGTTGGTTTTCTTACATGTAACAACACTAATCCTTCTGCAAACAATTGCTGTATGATTTGATGTTCATTTTCGATTGAAAAAGGATTAGTGATGACAATCATTATGAATAAATTTCTTTACCGTTTTCAACAAATTCTTCAGATTTGGCTCTCATTCCTTCTTCTGCGGCAGCGGAATCTCTAATTTCTTGAGAGATTTTCATCGAACAGAATTTCGGTCCACACATAGAACAAAAATGAGCGACTTTCGCTCCATCAGCTGGTAATGTTTCATCATGAAATTCTCTTGCTGTATCTGGATCTAACGCCAAATTAAATTGGTCTTCCCAACGGAATTCGAAACGTGCTTTACTTAATGCATTATCGCGATATTGTGCTCCTGGATGGCCTTTTGCTAAATCGGCAGCATGAGCCGCAATTTTATAAGTAATCACACCATCTTTCACATCTTTTTTATTAGGTAAACCAAGATGTTCTTTCGGAGTTACATAACATAACATCGCACAACCATACCAACCAATCATCGCTGCACCGATTGCTGAAGTAATATGATCATAACCTGGAGCAATATCCGTTGTTAATGGTCCTAAAGTGTAAAAAGGTGCTTCATCACAATGTTCCAATTGTTTTTCCATATTTTCCTTAATCATATGCATTGGCACGTGACCTGGACCTTCAATAAAGACTTGAACATCATGTTTCCAAGCGATTTTTGTTAGTTCACCTAATGTTTCTAATTCGGCAAATTGTGCGGCATCATTCGCATCAGCGATGGAACCTGGACGAAGTCCGTCACCTAATGAAAAAGCCACATCATATTTTTTCAGAATTTCGCAAATTTCTTCAAAATGAGTATATAAGAAATTTTCTTTATGGTGAAACAAACACCATTTTGCCATAATCGAACCACCTCGAGAGACAATACCGGTTACACGATTAGCTGTTAAATGAATGTATCGTAAAAGTACGCCGGCATGAATCGTAAAATAAGAAACACCTTGTTCTGCTTGTTCGATTAATGTATCGCGGAAAATTTCCCATGTTAAATCTTCGGCTACACCTTTTACTTTTTCTAAAGCTTGGTAAATTGGCACCGTACCAATTGGCACTGGCGAATTACGAATAATCCATTCTCTAGTTTCGTGAATGTTTTTACCTGTTGACAAATCCATAATCGTATCTGCTCCCCAACGGCAAGCCCAAACTGCTTTTTCTACTTCTTCATCTATGCTTGAAGTCACCGCACTATTTCCGATATTAGCATTGATTTTTACTAAAAAATTTCTACCAATAATCATCGGTTCACTTTCTGGGTGATTGATATTATTTGGAATTACCGCTCTACCGCAAGCCACTTCACTTCGAACAAATTCAGGAGTAATTTTACTTTTCGGCGTATTCGCACCAAAGCTATTTCCAGCATGTTGACATTGCATGGCTTTCGTTTGATTTTCCAATTGCTCGATGCGTTGGTTTTCACGAATGGCGATGTATTCCATTTCTGGAGTAATAATTCCTTGTTTGGCATAATATAATTGTGATACATTTTGACCTTCTTTTGCTCTTTTTGGTTTGCGTTGGTATTCAAATCGCAAATGATTTAGATTTTCATCATACAAACGTTGTTTGCCATATTCGGAAGAAATCTCATCAAGAATTTCCACATCATTACGATCTAAAATCCATTGCTCACGAATTCTTGGAATTCCTTTACGAACATCCACTTCAATATCAATATCTGTAAATGGTCCAGAAGTATCGTAAACCGTAACTGGTGGATTGTGTTCTATTGTACCATTTGCTAATTTAGTATCAGACAATACGATTTCTCGCATAGCCACTTTTATTGGGTGAATTTCACCATCAATGTATACTTTTCTCGAATTTGGAAAAGGTTTGGTTGAGATTTTTTCTTCTTGCATAGTATGTATAGATTAGATTAACCGCCTTGAGTTGCAGTAATAATTAGAATATCGTCTAAAGGAAATAGGAAAGTGTTTTCCCAATGAATTTTGGAAATAATAGAACCGTTAACACCAATGGCAATACCATTTTGTTTGTTTGGAAGTTCTAAATCCAAAAGTTCTTGAACAGAAATAGTTTCTTGTTCGAAATTTTTTAATTGATTATTGATTTTTAATTCCATTACCTAAATTTTTAAAAAAGCTTTAGGAATGGCTACTCAAAAAAGTATATAAAATACACTTATACAGAAAGAAGTCATTTACTTTTCCCTACGCTAGTATGATCTAGATCAGGTTCAGAGGGTAAAATCTCAGCTTGCTAATTCGCAAACACCCCTAAAGCATTGCAAATGTAAAATAATAATATTAATAATCTGAAATTATTTCACTAACTTTACGTAAGATTTTAAGTACGTAAAATATTATGAAAAAAATTATACTTTTATTTTT
>JAUMDQ010000144.1:2834-3286 GCA_032121715.1 Flavobacterium sp. | reverse complement strand
GAATTTATAATGAAATTATCATCGTCCATTTCCTCAGTAATATAATCTAACAAAATTCTTTCCGCGCGACCTAATCGCATAAGCAGCAAAATAGAATTATTGTATCTTTTGACAAACTCAATTTCTACCAATACAGAAGCGTGCCTAAGAATTTCCAGATTTTCCTGAAGGCTCCTAGGCACATCTTTTGTTAGATAATTAAGTTTACCTTGTTTAGCCACATTAAGTCGCTACTTGATAGGTTGCTGCAAATTCTTCCGAATCCATTACACTTAATTCTCCATCTTCATCTTTGATTAACCAGTAGCCTGGAATCAATTCTAATGGATCTGGAGCTTCTTTTGAACCTTCCGGTACTGGAAACGTAATGGTGCATTTACCATTCTTGTTTACATCAAGTTTTTCAACTTTGATTTCAGCTTCATTTAGAAAATCTTTGATTTACTCTTTTT
>JAUMDQ010000144.1:0-2824 GCA_032121715.1 Flavobacterium sp. | reverse complement strand
TTGGAAGATTTCGGGTTAGTAATCCAGTCACTCTTTTTGACAGTCAAAATCGCTACATTGATGGAGACCAGTTTTCAAACATTACTGCTAGTACCGTAATTAATACGGCTTTTTGGAATTTTGGCATGATATATAAAAATTTAGTTAATATTTATTCTAATATTAGTTCAATACTCTCGCTCTCGCTTAAAATCAATACTTTCTCGCCTTCAAATTCAATCTCTGGACCAGAAATATCATTGTACTTTTTTACTTTGTTTCCAACCTTCAAAACTTTTACATCTTTTCCAATCTTTACAACAACTCCAATGTTTTTTTCTTGCATGGAAACCGGTAGAATAATTCCAGATTCATTCTTAACCTCTGATGGGTTCATTTTTACTAAAATTCTGTCTTTAAGTAGTAGCATAAGTTTAAATAGTATTTAAAAATTCGTGAAGTTTCTTGTTCCAACGAGCATCGTGAATTGCTGAGTGTTCGTTTTCTTGTTTTGGGTAAGCGTCAAATTCTTTGATATTTACGACATCAATATTTCCGTGTTTTGTTTTTAATTTTTCTTGTGATTCATCTAAAATTTGCTTTAAATCCTTACAATACTTTGGAAATCCATTAGGCAAATCCATCATTTTTCCAAAAATCCAACAAAAAGCTACCCAATCATAGTCCGCAAAGTATGCGTAAAACTCAGGTTTATCCCATACAAATTTTCCGCTTTTATTCTCTTCAAAAACAGCCTTTGTAGTAAAAATTACAATTTCCTCAGAAATTTCCTTGTTGGTTTTTCCGTACTTAGATAGTAGTTTTTTGAAATTTGAATATGTGAAGTGATTTACTTCATGGTAATTAATATCCTTGTTATACCATTCGTAATAAATAGGCTTCAAAACATTCTCACGAATCCAGTAAACTTTTAAAAATTCTGGATTACCAGGATTTGTATCGTTTACTCCTTTTTCCCAACTTCTGTTTTTTACTAAATCAAATCTATTCCAAGCTTCTTCTAAGTTGAAATCCTTTGAAATTGCGTAGTATTCTCGTCCGTCTTCCGCAACAATCCCAATTGAAATTAAATCGATTGTAGGAGGTGTAGTTTTTCTGAATAAACTAATTGGAAACTTCTCTTTCTGAGTTCCTTCTGTGAACTCAGTATCTATGTAGTACTTCATATTACTGTTTTAATAAATTAATGTCATAACCAAAACGGCATAAAATTCCGTAAATTTGTCTTAATTGAACATTTGCAAATTCTGGTGTTTTTTCTTCAAAAAATACATCTGTACCAAATCTGTTTTCGATATTGTGAATATCATTACACATTTTAGTAGTTTTTTCTTGAATTAATTCTCTTTCAGTTTTGTAAAAATCATCTACTGAAAAACAACTAACATTTTGATTAAAAATACCAATTGCTCCATTTTTAGTAGAAAGCATTATTTGCCCACTAGCTAAAACTTCTACTTTTTCCGCTTCGTATTCTCCGACTAAAACATTGTTTTCTGTAATTCTGTATATTGGCATAAGGCTATTTTTTAGGATTACGTTTTACAATTTTCTTTTTATCAGCACAATTGCAAGTTTCACATTTGCATTTAGCATTTGGCTTCTTTTTGGTAATATCCGCATAAGCACCACTTTCCCATAAAGCAACCATTCCATTTGCAATAGTGTAGGCACCATTCTTGAAAATAATTTCCATTCCCAATGAAACATCTAACACCATTCCGGTTTTAACACAACGAATCTCACGAGCGTTTCTGAAATGATAAACTACTTCTGATAATTTTGGCTTGTTTGACATATATTTTAATTATTTAAACATTCTACGTACATATTCCGCAACTAAAACAGCGTCAATCATTCCGTCGTTATGGTTTACAGAATTTCCACCTTTGTTAGTTACTTTGAAATTTTCCTTTGGCCATAAATTAACTGCAGCCATGGTAGAAGTAGCCTTAGTATCATTCCCTTTGCCGTCCGCTTTTTTCTGAGTTTTTACGTGTTTCCAGCACTCTTTTTGCCATTCTTTTGGTTGAATTAAAAGAAATGGTAGTTGCAATCCAATCATCATTCCTTCCAATAAACCAACGCAATGTGATAATGAAGCAACCGCGCTCTTTCCAATACCAAAAATTACAGCCGGATTTTCTAAACCGATTTTGTGGTAGTCGTATTTAGTAAGAATTGAAATAATTCCTTGACGATCATATTCCTTTCCGATAAGTGGTGTGCCGATTTTCTCAACAACATTTGAGTTCTCGTCGATTACAACAAACGCGCCTTGCTTCCCTGGATCAATTCCTAAGTAGTATTTCATAATTTATTGTTTTATAAATTTTTCTATTTGTTCGAACAACCAACCAGTTAAATAAGCCTGAGTTTCATCGTTATCTCTATCTAAAAGTACTCCGCAGTCTAAAAAAATGTAGTTTATGATATGAACGATTTCATGAGCTATTATTGAACCACCATTTGTTTCAAATGCTACAACGTAATGCCTATACTTTGATTCATCTTTAATAGTTACTGCACCATAATTTTGCAATGAAGGTGTTTTAAATTTTTTTTGAACCCAAGACAAGTCTTTATCATAGACTACTGTTAATTGTCCACAAAAAATTGGTATATCAACTGTTTTTTTTATCATTGCCATATTTAACTTTCTTTTTGTCTAAAAGCCACTTTGGAGCTGTTAGGTAGTATGCTATTTTATCCTGAAATTCAAGTTTCTCAATATCACATAAAGTCTTTGGAAACCATTCTCTTCTTGATGCTGCAATACATCTTCCAGATTCATTAAATGATAAATCAACAAAAACATTGTAAG
>JAUMDQ010000143.1:0-4486 GCA_032121715.1 Flavobacterium sp. | reverse complement strand
TTAGAAGTTAAATGTCTTGCTAAAGCTTCTTCCGTTGTGAAAGCACCTGTATTATCAATTACTAAAGCATCGTTAATTCCGTAAGCTGTATAGTCAATTTCTTCTGGAGAATTAGCTGTAATTATATGAACAGTTGTTCCATTGATAATTAAAGCATTGTTTTCTGGATCAGCAGTAACTGAACCTTCAAAATCACCGTGAACAGAATCGTAACGTAATAAAGAAGCACGTTTTTCTAATAAAACCGCATCGTTTTTATCACGAGTTACAATCGCACGTAAACGTAATTGTTGTCCTTTACCAATTTTGCTCATCATTTCACGAGCTAATAAACGACCAATACGTCCAAATCCATAAAGAACTACATCTTTAGGAACAATTTCAGAAGTATCTTTTGCATTTTTCAATTTATCAATAACGAATGCTGTAGCGTCGTTATATTTATCGTCTTCTAAGTGAAATTCGTACGTTAATTTTCCAATATCAATACGAGAAGGTGGTAAATCTAAATTTTCAATCGCTCTAGCAATTTCAACCGAATCAAAAATATTAATTGGTTTTTCCACAAAAGCACCAGCATATTCGTGTAAGTTAATGATGTCACTAACATTTCTATCAATCAATTGATTTCTAAATAATACTAGTTCAATAGATTTGTCGAACCATAAATCGCTTATAATTCTAACAAATTCTACACATGCTTTTCTTCTGTCTGCTTGAAAAGCTAATTCTTTTTCGTAAATAGTGTTGTTGTTCATGAAAATATAGATTGTGTTACTAATTTGATGCAAAAGTATATATTTCAATCGTTTTCGTAAAACTTTTTTACATTTTTTAACGATTAGTTTTCTAAAACAGATAATTATACTTCTTGTTAGATTTACTTTTTCTAATTTTGGCAAAAAATATAATTTATGAGATTAAAATATTTACTAATTATTAGTTTATTTATTTCTGTATTTTCTTATTCTCAAGATTCCATTCCTAGATTTCGTTGGTTACGTTCCGGACTTGTTATTGGATTTGCCTCACAAAATACGTTCATGAAACAAGAATGGGATTATACCTATGAAAGTAAAATTATTAAGTTTTCCAATCATTTTAATTTATCTAGAAAAAGAAAACACAGTTGGGAAATATTAGTGGAACCAAGTTATTATCGTTCGAAACATCAGATGATCAATTATTGGTTTATTAGTCATACTGTAGAAAATGGTGACGAACTTAGAGCGAAATTCATGCCTTTAAAAACAATTAATGAATACGTTTTGAATGTTGGAATGGTTTATAGAAGATATTTGAATTTACACTCATCCGTGTATGCGACTTTAAATTCAGGACCAATGTATATCGATACAGATACGGAGCGACTTAAAAAAGGATTTGCGTTTAGTGATATTCTTTCTGTTGGATATAATTATAAAATGAAAAATATATCTTTTGATGCGAAATGTATGATCAGACATGCGTCAAATGCGAATTTACAAATGCCAAATTTCGGATTGAATTCTGTTGGTTTCGAAGTAGGCTCTTATTACGAATTCAATTAATAAAAAAATTCGCAAAACATAAAGCTTTGCGAATTTCTTGGTTAAGTATTTATGGATGAATTTATTATAAAAAGATCGTGTATTTTTGTCCGTTTTTGGCAATTATAAGATAACGTGTTTTTTCGTTTGTTTCCTTTTTTGCTAAATAAGACGAAACACTTTCCATATCTGTTACAAGCATATTATCTACTCGAGTTACAATCGAACCTTTTAAATCTTCTGCATATTCGCTATAATCGGCATTAGTAACTTGTTTAATTTTTATTCCGTTTTTCAAATTGAATCGTTTCTTGTCATTAGCATCTAAATCTTCAAATTCAATACCGTTAAATTCGTAAGCAATTAATTCTTTTTTCGTTAACGGAACATTCAATGCCATGTTTTTCCCATCTCTAATAAGTGAAACTTTTACAATATCATTTGGTCTTTTCGTATTGATAACCGTTGCCATTTCTGCTGATGAAGCAATTTTAGTATCATCTAATTTGACAATAATATCGCCTTTTTCAATCCCGACTTTTTCGGCACCAGAATTCTTATTGACTTTATTTACATAAAATCCTTCGGTTTGCTTAATTCCGTATTTTTTAGCAGCTTCGGCATTTAATTCGCCACCTTCAACACCTAAAATTCCACGTTGTACGTTTCCGAATTTCATTAAATCTTCAATAATTTTCTTAGTAATGTTCGAAGGAACTGCAAAAGAATATCCAGCATAACTTCCTGTTGGTGAAGAAATCATTGTATTAATTCCAATTAATTCTCCATAAGTATTTACTAATGCGCCACCACTATTTCCAGGGTTTACCGCCGCATCGGTTTGTATAAACGATTGAATACTCGCTTTGTCTAAATTCCTAGCTTTCGCTGAAATAATTCCAGCTGTAACAGTCGAATTCAATTGATACGGATTTCCTACCGCCAAAACCCATTCGCCGACTTTAATATTATCGGAATTTCCAAAAACAATAAATGGTAATTTTTCATCAGCATCAATTTTTAGTAAAGCAATGTCCATTTTACTGTCGGTTCCAATCAGTTTTGCTTTATAAGCTTTGTTGTTATTTAACGTCACTTCTAATTCGGTAGCATCCTGAATTACGTGATTATTTGTTACGATATAACCATCTTCCGAAACAATTACTCCAGAACCTGTTCCAATTTGCTCTTGTTGTTGACTACCACCTCCATAGAAAAAAGAAGCCCATGGATCAGTATAAGTTCGTACAGAAACATTTTTTACGTGCACTACACTATGAATAGCCTTGTCGGCTCCAGTTGTAAAGTCAACACTTTCTGCGCCTTTATAATTTACCGCTTTCGCATAATTTGGCGAAGTAGTAATAAATGAATCACTTTTTTGGTTTTCAATGAATTTATAGGCACCCAAAGTAACGGCACCACTCATTAATGATACAATAAATAGACTTCCTAAATTTTTCATCTTGTTCATTTTTAAATTTTTACAATGTAAATATAACTAGGTTTTTTAAAATTCAAATTTCGTTTAACGCACGATTAACAATGTTTAACACCTTTTTAGCATTTGGGCATTTCCTTACAGGCCGGGCTTTCCGCTATATTCCCGAAAAAATCGGGAGATGCCGCTGCAATCCCTAATGCAATTATCTGCAAAAAAATAAATATCTTTGTACTATGCAAATAAATTTTTACAAATACCAAGGAACCGGAAACGATTTTGTTATGATCGATAATCGTACTAACACATTTCCCAAAAATAATACCAAACTAATTGAATTTTTATGCGACCGACGTTTTGGCATTGGTGGCGATGGTTTAATCTTGTTAGAAAATCATGAAAAGTATGATTTTACAATGGTGTATTATAATTCCGATGGTAGCACAAGTACCATGTGTGGCAATGGCGGACGTTGTTTGGTTGCTTTCGCAAAGCAATTAGGCGTGATTGAAAACGAAGCACATTTTGAAGCTTCAGACGGCTATCATTATGCTAAATTTGAAAATGATTTAATTGCCTTACAAATGATTGATGTTGATGAAGTAAAGCATTTTAATTCACATGAATTTGTTTATACAGGTTCGCCACATCATGTACAATTTGTGGACGATTTAGAGCAATTTGATGTCAAAAATGAAGGTGCGAGATTAAGATATTCTGATTTGTACGATGCCAATGGTTGTAATATTAATTTTGTAGAACAAATTGACACTGACACTTTTTCAGTTCGTACGTATGAACGTGGAGTTGAAGATGAAACTTTGTCTTGCGGGACAGGTGCCACAGGAGTCGCAATTGCCATGCATTCCACTTATAAAACTGATGCAAAACGAATTAATATTAACGTGTTAGGCGGAAAACTTACTATTAGTTTTGATGTAGAAAACAATACTTATAAAAACGTATTTTTAACGGGTCCAGCTGAGATGGTTTTTGGTGGAAGTTTAGAAGTTTAGCTAAGCTATGACTGATATAGAAATCATCGATGATTTAAAAAAACAACTTGAAGAAAAGAAAGTCAAACTTATAAAACAAAAAAAAACTTTTCCAAAACTATTCGTTGTTGTTTTAGTATCTAATTTTATTGTTCCAATTATACCTGCACCAAGAATTATTGAATTAGTTGAGGAAAGAGGGTATTGGGGAGCAATAATTTTTGGAGCACCAATAATATTAATTGTTTTTATTATTGTGTTTCATATACAAAAATTAAAAATTCAAGATGAAATTGAAAATTCACAAAAAATAATAAATCGTAAATTAAATCAATAGAGTATAAACTTTTTCAATGTTTATAACTTAGTTAATTCTCCAAATCCAACAAACTTTTTTTGATAATTTCATAATGCGTCCAAGGAATAAAATGATCGGCCTTTTCTATTGGAAGTGTTTCTATTTTATTGGCGTTTATAAAAGCTTTTTCCATAAACGCTAAATTTGAATAAGGTACTAATGA
>JAUMDQ010000142.1:0-15272 GCA_032121715.1 Flavobacterium sp. | reverse complement strand
TGGATAAAGGTGTTGCCAGTCAACCCGATTTAACTGCGGAAGAGGCTGTAAAATTATACAATCATAAAATTGATATTACTAAAGAATTAATGGAAGATAAAAATCATGATTATGGTGAAGCTTGGCGCGATATGCGTGTAAGTTCATTAACGGATTTAATCATTCAGAAGTTATTGCGTGTAAAACAAATTGAAGATAACAAAGGAAAAACATTAGTTTCTGAAGGTATTGATGCGAATTATCAAGACATGATTAACTATTCGGTTTTTGCTTTGATTTTGATGGAAAAATTTTAATAACATCTCATTAACACAATCTATCAAAAAGCCTGTTTATATTTGTTAAAATCAATTAAAACTCATGAACAAAAAGAATATATCTTGGATAATTAGAATTGTGGTTGCCTTACTTTTTATAGTATCTGCAGTTGCAAAATTATATCCGTCGCCTTATTTTGCGATTTCAACTTTTGAAGTCAAACAATTATATACTTTAGGATTTTCAGAAACAGTTGCACCCTATTTTTCAAGAATTTTGATTGGAATTGAATTTGCACTTGGTTTTTTATTACTGAATAATAATTTCTTAAAACGCATTACAATTCCAGCAACAATTGGTTTGTTAATAGTTTTCATTATTCATTTGAGTTATGTAACATTTTTAAGTGGTGGAAATTCAGGGAATTGTGGTTGTTTTGGTGAGTTAATCCCAATGACACCAATTGAAGCCATCATTAAAAATTTCATCGCAGTTGGATTATTAGTTTGGCTTTTTCAAATTTCAAAAAACGATCAAAAATCGAATTTTTGGATTTTAACAACGGTGACTTTAAGCTGTATTTTAGGCTTATTTATGTTGGCTCCGATGAAAGCTTCTACAATTTCAGTTTCAAATGATACTATCACTACTGAAATTGATAGTTTAAATTACAATCCTGATTCTACTAAAATAACAACAGACTTAAACTTATCAACTGATCTTTTAAATAAATCAGAAGATTCATCGAAAGTTAAAGTCGAAAAAGTTGTTGAGGAAGTCAAAAAAGAAGTTGGTCCAAAACCAGTATTTTCTGGTTATTCAGAATTTTATGCTGATATTGATAAAGGTCAAAAAATATTGTGTTTCTTCGTTCCAGGTTGTGAACATTGTAGAGATGCAGCTAGAGATTTAAACGCCTTACAAAAGAAACATAAAGATTTTCCACAAGTACAAATTGTATTTATGGATGAAGAAGCAGAAAAAATTCCAGATTTCTTTAAATATGCAGGCAAACAATTTCCTTATAAAGTGATTGATGTGATTCCGTTTTGGACGAAATTAGGCTCAGGAAAAGACACACCAGGTATCGTATATTTACACAATGGAAACGTGATTAAATTTTATGACGGAATTGCAGAAAAAGCATTCAACAGTAAAGCAATTGAAAAAGTAATTTATAAAAAATAGAATATTAATTTAGAAAATATTACCATGAAAAAAATCTTAGCTACATTAGCATTAGGACTTAGCTTAACATCTTGTGAAGCGCAAACTGAATTTTCAAAAGAAAGTTTAGCAGCCAAATTAACAACAACTGATAATAAAGACATCACTTTCGAAGAAATCTTAAAACAAAACGAAGGAAAAACGGTTGTAATAGAAGTTTGGGCATCTTGGTGTTCTGACTGTGTAAAAAGTATGCCACAAGTAAAAGAATTAAAAAAACAATATCCAGATGTTGCCTTTGTAAATTTATCATGTGATAAAACTTTCGATGCATGGAAAACGGGTATTGAAAAACACGAAGTCTCAGGTGAAAACTATTTAATCAAAGACGGAATGAAAGGCGAATTCGGACAATCAATTAAATTAGATTGGATTCCACGTTTTATTGTTGTCGACAAAAAAGGAAACATCGCTTTATTCAGAGCTATTGAAAAAGACTTTGATTTAATAAAAGAAACAATAGAAAAAAACAAATAGAAAATCATCCAAAAAACATTTTATTCTTTCAACACAGATTGGAGAAATTTTAATAATTTCTCCAATCTGTGTTGAAAGAATGTTATAATTAAAAATAAAAAATGAGAAAAAACATCGTCGCTGGTAACTGGAAAATGAACAAAACCTTACCACAAGCCATAGAATTAATAAACGAAATCAAAAACAACAAACCAAACAATAACGCTGAAGTTATTTTAGCGACTCCATTTCCTTATTTAGCTAAAGCAGTTGAATTAGTAGCCGGAACAGATATTAAAATCGCCGCACAAAACATGCATCAAGCAGAAGGTGGCGCTTTTACTGGTGAAGTTGCTGCATCAATGTTAACTAGCGTTGGTGTGAATACCGTGATTTTAGGTCATAGTGAAAGAAGAGCGTATTTTCATGAAAATGATGCGTTATTAGCGAATAAAGTAGATACGGCATTAACTCACGATATGACGGTTATTTTTTGCTTTGGTGAAGAATTAAAAGACAGACAAAACGACAACCATTTTAATATAGTTGAATACCAATTACGTGATGGATTGTTTCATATTTCTAATGAAAAATGGAATAATATCGTATTAGCTTACGAACCAGTTTGGGCTATTGGAACTGGCGAAACTGCTTCTCCAGAACAAGCGCAAGAAATGCATTTATTTGTTAGAGATTTAGTAGATAAAGTTTTTGGAAGAGAAATTGCTGAAAACGTTTCTATTTTATATGGTGGAAGTGTAAAACCAGACAATGCAAAAGAAATTTTCTCAAAACCAGATGTTGATGGCGGATTGATTGGTGGTGCAGCATTAAACGCCAACGATTTCTTCGGAATTATTTCTGGAATTTAAAAAAGATGGAAGCTGGAAGCTGGAAGATTTTTTTTAACACTTCCAGCTTCAAACTTCAAACTCCCTGCTTCTATGGAATACATCCTAATACCAATTGTAGCACTACTCGCTTCCGCCCTAACCTTTTTCTCAGGTTTCGGATTGGGAACTTTGTTATTACCTGCTTTTGCGTTATTTTTTCCTGTTGATGTAGCGATTGCTTTAACCGCGATTGTTCATTTTTTAAACAATGTGTTTAAGCTTCTATTGATAAAAAAACACATCAATTGGAAAATTGCTTTACAATTTGGATTGCCAGCTTTACTATTCGCTTTTATTGGAGCATTTCTTTTAGATAAGATTACCAATGCTAATATTCTTGCCGAATACACTTTAAATGGCACCATTTTTCAGATTACATTAATGAAAATCATTGTGGCTATATTACTGATTTTCTTCGCTTTATTTGAGTTACTTCCGAAACTAAAAAACTTACAATTTCCTGAGAAATATTTGCCAATTGGTGGAATTTTAAGTGGCTTTTTTGGTGGCCTTTCTGGACATCAAGGTGCGTTGCGAAGTGCGTTTTTAACGAAAGTCGGTTTATCTAAAGAAGCATTTATTGCCACAGGTGTAATTATCGCTTGTATGATTGACGTGAGTCGAATGTCGGTGTATTTTACCAATATTTCAAAAGTGAAAGACAGTTTAAATTTCAACTTAATTTTTGTGGCAACTCTTGCCGCATTTATTGGTGTGTATTTTGGAAACAAATTAGTCAAAAAAATAACCATAAACACCATTCAGAAAATCGTAGCTTTTATGATTATTTTGTTTGCAGTTGGTTTAGGATTGGGGATTATTTAGAACTTATATTTTCTTTTATAAAATCCAGTTTGATAAGGTTCTTTTCCTAAATTTTTAATTTTTAATTTTTTCAACGAAGACAATATTTTATCAAAATTTAGATTGACAATATTAATAATTTCAAATTTTTCTCCAGAATTTGTATATATAACAAATGATTTTGAAGAATATAAATATCTTCCATACCAAATTTCAGAAGTAGAAAACCCTCTGATATCTTCATTTTTTAAACGAAATCTCTGAAACCTTAATGGTTTGTATACTTCGACTTTGGAATCATTAACAAAAACAATAATAAACTGATTTGAAAACTGATAATAAAAAATCGCTAGAACTAAAATAAAGAACAATGTTAAAACTATAAACAAGTTATTGGTACTTGCTTTTTGAAATAACAAAAAAACCATATAAGAAAAGAAGAATAAAATCATAAAATTCATCAAAATCAAAAAAAACTTCAATATAACTACTAATCCCTTCATTTCTATTTTCTATTTCCTATTTTCCCTTTTCACATAATTATGTAAAAAATCGCCTTTAGGCTTTCCTAAATCGAAAGAACTAAATTTCGTTAAGAATCTTGTTTCTTTTCTAGCTTCATCTCTGTCCCAATTTTCATATTCTATACGATAAATCGCAGAATACATTTCGGCACGACCCACACCATGAAAACAATGAATTAGCACTGGATAATTTGCAGGATTGTCCATTACTTTAAAGAAAGCAACCAAATTATGTGGTTGTGGCACTTGATCTGAACCAATATTGAAATAATTCAACCCTTTAATTTTAGCAGCTGCAGCTTTTTCTTCAACAAGTTCTACTGGAATTTCTGGATTATTGACATCATCACCCGTTCCTGGATAACGCAAATCGATGATACTTTTAATGTTATGCTCTTTAACAAAATCGGCAATATCATCTGGCGGAATCACACCACTTTTATAGACTTTTCCTTCAGAAATCACTTTAAAATTATGATTCATTTTATAATCATAAAAATAACTTTTTCCCCATAAAATAGCGGCGATAACTACAACAACTAATACTATTTTCTTTTTCATATTTTCTAAATATTAATAACTTAATGCGTCAATTTTTTATCAATAATTCTATTGAAATAATCCTGAATAAAAGCTTTACAAGCCAATTCCATATCGTTCATTTCTTTGTTTCGCTTCCCTATTAAATTGTTTAATTGTTTTTTATCGTTTTTATCATAAAACCCAATAGCAACTTTTCCATCAAAAGCACAAATATAATTTCCTCTAGCAAAGTTATATAAACCCGAGTTGTGATTGATGACAAAAGGTTGAATTTGTTGTTTTTTGTCTAACAAACTTCTTCCCCAACTTCTAAAAGGCTTGTCGTAACCTATAATATCCATAACCGTTGGAAAAATATCCATATGTTGAGCCAACTCATTTCTTTCCCCTTTTAACTTATATTTTGGGGAATAAAACAAAATAGGAACGGCTAATCTATTGGTAATTTTATCGTAATATTCTTCCATATAATTCACCAAATTACAATGGTCGGCTGTGATGATAAAGATTGTATTTTCAAACCAAGGTTGTTTTTTGGCAGATTCGAAAAACTTTTTAAAAGCATAATCAGTATAACCAACCGGCTGATGCATTGGATTGGTTCCTTTAGGGATTTTATTTCTAAATTCTTCTGGAACAATATAAGGTTCATGTGATGAAACTGTAAAAATCGTACTGAAAAAAGGTGCTTTCTTTTTGCTAATCGTTTGATTCATAAATTGCATAAAAGGTTCATCCCAAATTCCCCATGAACCATCAAAATCAGCATCATTTCCGTATTCTGTCATCCCGTAATAATGGTCAAATCCTAAAATATTTCCAAAACCTAAAAAACCCATTGAACCATTTGGTGCGCCATGAAAAAAGGAAGTATCATACCCTTTACTTTTCAAACAAGAAACCATAGATTCTATTTTTTGTTTCGCATAAGGCGAAGACGTAAACGCATCTTTAAACGAAGGAATTCCAGATAAAATTGCCGACATTCCATGTATAGATTTGTATCCATTCGCATAAGCATTAGTAAAGATCAAGCTTTCTGTTGCTAAGGAATCTATAAATGGTGTGTAACTTACATAATCTTTAATTTTTGAGTTTTTATTGAACGCTCCAATATATTCACGTCCCATACTTTCCGTAATAATCAAAACGATATTAGGAGAAGTTGGACTATTAGATTGGTAAAATTTTATCGGTTTAAAATTAGAATCTACAACAGATTGTGGAATATTGAAATCGGTTTTTTTGAATGATTTTACGCCTAAAGTTCTTAAAAAAGTGAACGGTGAATTCAGAACTAAATCGGCTTGTTGTGCTTTTTTTACAAACTGATTGGCATCTACTAAATTAATTGGTCGCGTACTTTTTTTGAAATCGCCACGAATTCCACCAATGCATAATGTGGCAATAATTAAAACACCAAATATAGATTTTACTACATATTTTAGTTTAGAATTTTCAACCAAATTTTGTTTTACTTTAACTTTTCGATATAAAAATATCCATAAAGCCGAAACCAAAAAATACAACAAAAAAACATGCCAATACGTAATGAAGAAACGAAATAACATGCCGCCTTTTGCTTCTTCATTTTTAACTAAATCCCAAGCAGCAAGTGTTAAACGCGAAAAATTATATTTGTAATAAATGAAATCTACGAAATTGAAAGAGAAGAAAATTAAATTCGTAATGAAATACAAATAGAATAAAACCTTTTGAAATTTAGGTTTTGTATTAATAAAAAAAGGCAAAATAGATAGTAAAATAAACAATCCATTTATATACAAAATCGCAGTCGTGTCAAAAGCTAAACCATGATATGAAATTCTCAAAAATTCGGAAATAGAATCTACTTCAACTATTTCACTATTGAAAAAATAAAATAAAACTCTGGCAATAAAATAAAAGAAATAAACTAATAAAATTCTGTAAAACAGAACCTTATACTCATCTAATCTGAAAATAGATTTCATATTTAAAAAATTAATTATTGCAAAATTAACAATATTCGAAGTTTTACCGTTAAAATATTTATAAATATCTATTTTTTTTATAAATTGCAGTTTAAAATCAACTCAAATGCAAAATATTACTAGACTTTTCGATTTTCCTTACTACCAATTAGAGCATTATAATTTACCTGATGCTTTGGTTACAAAACAAGGAGGTCAATGGATTAAAACTTCTACACAAGACTATATAAATAAAGCGAATGCTTTGTCAAGAGCTTTACTGAATTTAGGCATTCAAAAAAACGATAAAATTGCTATCATTTCTTCAAATAACAGAACAGAATGGCATATTTCGGATATTGGAATTTTACAAACTGGTGCGCAAAACGTGCCTATTTATCCTACTATTTCTTCGGAAGATTATGAATATATTTTAAATCACTCAGAGGCTAAATATTGTTTCGTTTCTGATCAAGAAGTGTTCGATAAATTAAAAGCAGTGCACTCTAGAATTCCATTATTAGTAGAAATTTATTCGTTTAACGAAATTTCTGGTTGTAAAAAATGGAGTGACCTTTTAGATTCAGGTTCAGACACTTCCAATCAAAATACTGTTGAAGAACGTAAAAACAATGTTTTACCAACTGATTTAGCCACAATTATTTATACTTCTGGAACAACAGGAAGACCAAAAGGGGTGATGCTTTCTCATAATAATATTGTTTCTGATGTATTGAGTTCAGATAATAGAATGCCTTTGAGAAAAGGAAGTACTCGTGCATTGAGTTTCTTACCAATTTGCCATATTTTCGAAAGAATGCTTACGTATGTGTATCAATATGGCGGAATTTCAATTTATTTTGCGGAAAGTATTGAAAAAATATCCGACAATTTAAAAGAAGTGCATCCACATGTAATGTCAGTTGTACCAAGACTTTTAGAAAAAGTTTACGATAAAATTTATGCTAAAGGTGCTGATTTAACTGGAATCAAAAAGAAATTATTCTTTTGGGCTTTAGATTTAGGGATGGAATACAAACCATACAATGAAAATGGAGCTTTCTATAATTTCAAACTAGGAATTGCTAGAAAATTAATCTTTTCAAAATGGCAAGAAGGTTTGGGTGGCGAATTAGAACTATTGGTTTCTGGAAGTGCTGCTTTACAAACCCGTTTAACTAAAGTATTTACAGCAGCCGGAATTCCAGTTATGGAAGGTTACGGATTAACAGAAACTTCACCTGTAATTTCAGTAAACGACATGAGAAACAGAGGTTTCAAAATTGGAACAGTTGGAAAAGTTATTGAAAATGTAGAAGTTAAAATTGCCGAAGATGGCGAAATTCTTTGTAAAGGTCCAAACGTAATGATGGGTTATTACAAAGATGAAGCACAAACAGCTGAAGTGATTAAAAACGGTTATTTCCATACGGGTGATATTGGTGAAATTGATTCAGAAGGTTTCTTAAAAATCACAGATCGTAAAAAAGAAATGTTTAAAACTTCTGGTGGAAAATATGTAGCACCACAAATTTTAGAAAACACGTTCAAACAATCGCGTTTTATTGAACAAATTATGGTGATTGGTGATGGCGAAAAAATGCCAGCAGCTTTCATTCAACCTGCTTTTGATTTCGTAAAAGAATGGGCAAGCAGACATAAAGTTACTATCGGAAATTCTAACGAAGAAATTTGTCAAAATCCAGAAGTAATTGCTCGTATTCAAGAAGATGTTAATGAAGCAAACAAAAAATTTGGAAATTGGGAACAAGTGAAACGTTTTGAATTAACGCCAGATATTTGGTCAATTGAGGCTGGACATTTAACGCCAACCATGAAATTGAAACGTAAAATTATTAAAGAAAGATACCAAACACTTTACGATAAAATTTATAGAGAATAAAAATATAAAAAATGAAAAAAATATTCTTCATTTCGTTAATCTTCGCTTTTTTTTCTTGTAAAAAAAGCGAAGATTTTTCGTTACAAAACTATCATTCTTTTGCTTCAAAAGAAGATCAATATTCTGGTGGCATTAAAATGATTCCTGTTAAAACCCCAAAAGGAACTTTTAACGTTTGGACCAAAAGATTTGGTAACAATCCAAAAATAAAAGTCTTGCTTTTGCATGGCGGACCAGGTTTAACTCACGAATTGTACGAATCTTTTGAAGGCTATTTACCAAAAGAAGGCATTGAATTTATCTACTACGACCAATTAGGCTCGTATTATTCTGACCAACCAAAAGACAAATCACTTTGGACAAATGAACGTTTTGTTGAAGAAGTAGAACAAGTCCGAATGGCGCTAGGTTTAAACAAAGACAATTTTTACCTTTTAGGACAATCTTGGGGCGGCATTTTAGCGATGGATTACGCTTTGAAATATCAGAAAAACCTAAAAGGATTGATTATTTCCAATATGGTTTCGAGCATTCCGTTGTATAACAAATATGCGCAAGAGGTTTTAGGACCTCAAATGAAAAAAGAAGTATATGAGGAAATTATGCAATTGGAAAAAAACAACGATTTTGGAAATCCACGGTATACGGAATTACTTTTTGAAAATTATTACACCGAACACATTTTAAGAAAACCACAAAAAGATTGGCCAGAATCGATTACCAGATGTTTTAAACACATTAATTCTGAAGTTTACATTTCGATGCAAGGTTACAGTGAATTCGGAATTACAGGTGATGCTTATATTAAAAATTGGGATGTTTCTAAACGTTTGAAAGAATTAACGGTTCCAACGTTGACAATTGGTTCAAAATATGACACGATGGATCCAGAACACATGAAATGGATGGCCACACAAGTTCAAAATGGACGCTTTTTATTTTGTAAAAACGGAAGTCATTTATCGCAATATGATGATCAAGAAACGTATTTTACAGGATTAATTCAGTTTTTGAAAGATGTGGATGAGAAGAAATTTAAATAGATACATTCATTCCTCGGATTAGTCAGATTTTAAATATGTGATAAAAAGATTAATGTTCCTCGTCTTTTCCTAAAACTTTTGCGTCAACAGGAACGGCTGGTTGAAACAATAACGTTTCATCATAATATAAATTGAATCCTTTTTTGGTACGAAATTCGAAATTTTTAAACTTGAAGTTTTGGTCTTCGTTTTCTCTTGTAAAAATAATTGATTCTTTAGAATCTGGTAAGAAAACTTCCGCAATTAAACTGTCTTCATCCACGAAAAAATAGGCATTTTTACTTTTACCTAAAGTATCTTTTTCAATTGACGTTAATCGGTAACCTTCTTCAAAAACACGCACGCACTTTTTAGTCATATTAGACCATTTATAACCTGCTTTTAAATCGCACCCATTTTCATTTTCATCATCGTTGACTTGGTTTTTTACAATAGAATCTAACATCACTGTATCAGATGAAGGATTTTTAAGAATATAATCACAAGAAAACAAGGATAGTAGCATTAAAAAAAATAGAATTTTCTTCATATTATTTTAGAGTTTCTTGATAAATTAACGTTTCGACTGTTTCAAAATCAGTTGGTTTATCTGTATTATGAAAGTATTTTATTAAAACTTCACCCCAAACTTTTCCATCAGAAAAATTAGCGATAATCCATCTATGATTTAAAATTTTAATGCTATTTATTAAAAACGGATTATCACCTATTTGGTCATAAGAAACGTATTTATTTCCTCTTTTATCGGCATTAAACGCGATTAAATCTTCTTTAACTTTCTCTTGTAACTCTTTTAGATTATGTTCGAAATAATATTCCTGAGCATTCTCATTATGATCCAAAGAAAATTTGTCGTTATCTAATAATTTAACAATAGAATCTTGAGCGATTTTTAATTGTTTCTTACTAATTGTTGAAACTTCTTCACTTCTTTTTAATATTCTCGATGAATTTACCATCTGAAAAATATTAACTAATACTGAAAAAACTAAACCGTAAATTAATAAATTCTTCTTCATTTTGTTGTTATTTTATTTCTATTTCTAAATTATCATAGGCTAAAAACACATTAGCTGGCAATTGATTTTGCACTTCTTCATGTAATCCTAAAATATGACTAATATGTGTTAAATACGCTTTTTTTGGTTGCACCAAATTTATGAAATTTAACGCTTCTTCTATGTTAAAATGTGTATTATGTGGTTCAAATCGTAAGGCATTGATAACCAAAACGTCTACATTTTTTAGTTTTTCTAATTCTGAAGTTTCAATAGTTTTAACATCTGTTAAATATACAAAATCTTTTATTCTATAACCAAAAACTTGCAAATTTCCATGCATGGCATTAATTGGAATGATTTCTTGATTTTTGATTTGTAAATTCTGATTATTTACCACTTCAAATGGCACAACAGATGGCGCACCTGGATATTTATTTTCTTTTTCAAAAATATAATCGAATCGTCTGGCTAAATTTTGCAAAACACGTTGATGTCCATAAACTGGAATATCGCCTTGTTTAAAATAAAATGGCCTAATATCGTCTAAACCTGCGGTATGATCGGCGTGTTCGTGCGTAAAAAGTAAGGCATCAATATTAGAGCATTTACTCGTTAACATTTGCTGACGAAAATCGGGACCACAATCAATTACTACAGAAAAATCTTCCTCATGAATCCAAACAGAAACACGCAATCGTTTGTCTTTCGTATCTTCACTTAAACATACGAAATGATTACTTCCAATGACTGGAATTCCTTGAGATGTGCCTGTACCTAAAAAGTAAACTTTCAAACTGAATATTTTTTTACAAAAATAACAAATTACTCTTGTTAAAACCTATATTTTGTTAACTTTGCAATATATATTATAATTCCCCCAAAATACATTTGAAAAAATGACGACCGAAATAACATTAAGAGGAGACAAAGCAATTGAACAAATTCCTTCAACTAAGGATAAAGCACTCCGTATTAATTTAAATGAAAACATCTACGGAACCTTTGCTGAAATTGGAGCGGGGCAGGAAACTGTTAGGCATTTTTTCAGAGCTGGAGCTTCTTCTGGTACGATTGCGAAAGCGATGTCTGCTTATGACAAAGACTTTAGTGATGCTATTTATGGTATTGAAGAAGATGGTCGTTACGTTACGGAAAGTCGATTAAGAAAAATGTTGACTCACGAAACCCAACTTATTGAAGATAGATTAGGTCGTGATAAACATCCAAATAAAATGTTTTTTAGTTATGCAAATACGGTAGCAACCATCGATTTTGCAAAACAATTTAAAGGTCATGGTTGGGTTGGAATTAAATTCCAAGTAGAACCAGACGAAGCTTACAATGAAATTTTAATTCACATTCGTTTTAAAGAAAATGACGCCCGTTTACAACAAGAAACCTTAGGGATTTTAGGTGTAAACTTAATTTATGGTGCGTTTTACAAACATAATGATGCGAAGAAATTATTGCGCTATTTATATGATCATTTAGAAAAAGATCAGTTAGAAATTGATACTGTAAATTTCTCTGGACCACGTTTTGCTGATGTAGACAACCGATTAATGAGTTTACAATTAGTAAAATATGGCTTTACAGATGCCGTAATGTTTAATCCGGAAGGGAAAAATATTTTACCAGCAGCCGTTTTATACAAAAAGAACATTTTAGCGTTACGTGGAAGTTTCCGTCCGGTAACTAAAGTAAATATGGATATGTATAAGCAATCTTACGAGATGTTTATACAAGAAAATAAAGTTAGTAAAGAAAATACGTTTGTGGTTTTTGAAATTACACTTTCCAACTTAAAAGCAGAAGGTGAAATTGACGAAAGAGATTTCTTAGACAGAGCAGAATTGCTATGCTCATTGGGACAAACTGTAATGATTTCTAACTTCCAAGAATATTATAAAGTATTAGAATATTTCTCTTCATTCACTAAATCGAGAACTGGTTTAGCAATGGGTGTGAGCAATTTAGTAGATATCTTCGATGAGAAATATTACCGTCATATGTCGGGTGGTATTTTAGAAGCTTTCGGAAAACTATTTTACAGAGATTTAAAAGTATATTTATATCCAATGAAAGATCCTGAAACAGGTGAAATCATCAATTCTGAAAACTTAAAAGTACATCCGAGAATGAAAGAATTGTACAAATTCTTCAAATACAACGGAAAAGTTACTGACATTAAAACTTACGATGAAAAAACATTAGATATTTTCTCTAGAAAAATCTTAAAAATGATTGCAAAAGGCGAACCAGGTTGGGAAGAAATGCTTCCTGATGGAACGGCTGAAATCATTAAAAAAGACCATTTATTCGGATATCTAAAAGAAAAAGAATTAGCGAAATCATAAAAACATACAAATAAAAAATCCTGATAAACTCAGGATTTTTTTATTTATAACTTCTTCACTACATAAGTGACAATTCCCCAAATGATAAAATCATTTTCTTGAGTGACTTCAATAGGTTCAAATAGCTTATTTTCTGGTAATAATAGCAAGCTGTTTTCTTGTACTTTTATTCGTTTTACAGTAAATTCTCCATCAATAAAACAAACCGCAATTTTTCCGTCTTGAGGTTCTATACTTTTATCAATCACTAAAATATCACCATCGTCAATTCCGGCGCCAATCATGGAATTTCCGTTTGCTTTAGCATAAAATGTAGCTGTCTGATTTTTTACTACAATTTGATCAATACTAATTCTGGAACCATCAAAATCGGCAGCAGGAGAAGGAAATCCGGCTTTAATTCCGCTAGAAATGTAAGGCATTTCTAAATGGTCTTCTGTAATTGGAATAAAAAACGATAATTTATTTTGTGCTAACATTTTATCTGTAATAGTTCTTTAATATCTGTAGTGTATTTTTTGGATAAGAAATTTTGTTTCATTTTCCAAGTGCGTTGTAAATCTTGATTTCCTAGTCGGATTTTTCTTTCGCCGGTTTTCTTTCTGATGTCGTCCATCACTTTCATTAATTTTTCGTGTTTCGGATTTTCTTCTATAAACAAATTAAATTGTTTTTGATCTTGCGGAATAATCTCGGAAATAATAATTCCAGCTTTGGTATACGTTTCACCGGCTTCAAAAAGTTTTTCCACCATTTTTACAGCAGTTGAACTTAACGTCATATTCGATTGTGTCGCAAAAGGTAAACTTTGAAACACCGTGAAATTATAACGTGCATTTCCTACTTTATATTTGTCTTTTCTGAGATAAAGCACAATTGCGTTACAACACGATTTTTGTAATCTTAATTTTTCTGCAGCAACGGATGCAAAGGTCGAAACGCGCTCTTTTAAGTCGTTTAAACTCGTAATTGGTTTTTCGAAAGTTCTAGTTATGGCTATATTTTTCTTAGCTTCAGGTTGTTGTTCTAATTCTAATACAGAATGTCCTGATAATTCTGCACGAAGTCGTTTACCAACTACACCCATTGTTCGTACTACAAAATCTTCATTATGTGGCGCGATAAAATCGTAAGCAGTTACCATTCCAAAGGCTTTCATTTTTTTAGCTAACCGAAAACCGATTCCCCAAATATCTTCCACTTTTGTCCATTTTAAAGCTTTTATTTTTTTTTCTTCTGAATCAATAACATAAATTCCGCCGGTTCTCTCTTGAAATTTTTTAGCAATTCTGTTGGCGACTTTACTCAACGCTTTCGTTTCTCCAAAACCGATACAAACAGGTAAACCAATCCATTTTTGCACACGTTGTTTCATTTTCAAACCACAAGCTTCGAAATTAGTCGTATTGGTGTTTTTAAAATTAAGAAATGCTTCGTCGATACTGTAATTTTCAATATCTGGTGTAAAATCGGATAATACATCCATTACACGTTTACTTAAATCGCCATACAAAGCATAATTGGAGGAAAAAACAGCAATTTTATGTTGTAGGATTTCGTTTCTAATTTTAAATTCGGGAACGCCCATAGGAATTCCGAGCGCTTTTGCTTCGTCACTTCTAGAAATCACACAACCATCGTTATTAGATAAAACGACAACTGGTTTTTTTTGAAATTGAGGTTGAAAAACACGCTCACAAGACACATAAAAATTATTACAATCGACCAATGCAAACATCTCGTAAAGGTACAATTTTGACACTGAATATGGTTCGAGAATTTATTAACAATGGTGTTAAAATTTCGGAAAGAGAGAAAACAAAAAATCCCAAATCCATCTAAAAATAGAAGAATTTGGGAGTTGAAAATTATGCTATATTTTACTTTACTAATTCAACGTAAAGGCTTGTTCCGTTTGCTAAAATTTGTGTATTGCTATCAGATAATGTTGTTGAAACACCAATTGCTTCATATGCATTTAAAGCAACTAATTTTGTATACGTTAAAGTTGTTGTGTCACCATTACTTAAAGTGGCATACGTTCTTGAATTAGCTATTGGCGAGCCCCAAATTTGCATATAAAATTCCGGATTGATTTTAGCTCCTCCTGCAAATTTATTTAATGCGATATGATAAGTCACTTTATATGTACCGGTTTGTGTAACTTGAATGGCATTTGAGTTTAATGTAATATTTTGATATTCTCCATTACTTCCATAAGTTATACTTCCACCACTAGTTAGTATTTGATTTGAAGTTTTATTTATTTCGCCGTACATCTTCAAACTATTTGGATTTTGCCAAATGCCTT
>JAUMDQ010000141.1:0-5329 GCA_032121715.1 Flavobacterium sp. | reverse complement strand
ACAAAGTCGTTCCAGCTACTATTCCATTATTATCATATACATTATACTGCACAATATTATTTGGAAATTTCACTTGTAAAGTTTGAATTTCTGCTAAAGTATGAACTGGTTTCGCTTCGTGTTTTGCCTCCAAATTCGGGATTAAAACCGTATTCCAAAAACTAGTGAAATTTATTTCTTTTTTAATTTTTAAACCTAATTTTTCCGCACGTTTTACACCTTCTACTCTATTCGAATCGATTTTAAATTGACTTTGTAAATCGATAGTAACTAAAGCGTCTCTTCTGGTTAATTTTGCTTCAGATGAAAATAAAGCATACTTAATTTCTTCCGAAGGTTGCGAACAATAAATAAATGGAATGAGTTTGAAATTAATAGTTTCAATCATATTTTCATTCAAAAAATGAAGAATTTCTGAATAAATTAAAATAAATTTTTCAAGTTTTAATGAAGCGTCAATCACAATTCCACCATAGGTTAAACCTTGATGAGAATACAATTTATTTTCTGAAATATTAGCAGGAAGAATGGCTTTTAAATTTTCTTTTTCATCAAAAACCAGTAAAGAATAATCTTCAAATCTATCGAAATGATATTCCATAAAATCTCTATGAAATAAAAACGTAGCATTTTTAGCTTGGGCTACAAAATTATTCCACAATTGATAATGTTCGGAAGTATATTTTATTGTTTTATATGAGTTCATAAGATAAATCTTTGGGGAAATTAGTAAAATTTATTACTTTGGTAAAATTATTGACCATAAATATTAAAATTAGTTCCATTTGATGAAAAAACTACTTGTTTTTATCTTGTTTATATATCAACTAACTTTTTCACAAAGTATTAGTTTATACAACCAATTTAATGGGCGTTATGATTTCACATTTGTGGGAAATACTTTAAATCCAGCAGAAAATTCTTTCCAATTATCACCTTCAATTTTTACAACCTCAGATGCAACATTGGCTTTAGCTTCTGGAGATATCATTGAAAGTGCTTATTTATATTGGGCGGGTTGCGGAACAGGTGATTTCGATGTGAAATTGAACGGAACTGATATTACTGCTACGAGAACCTTCTCAAATGTTTTAGTACAAGGAAATACATATAATTTTTTTAGCGCTTTTGCAGATGTTACCACACAAGTTCAAACAACTGGATCTGGCGTTTATACCCTTTCAGATTTAGATGTTACTTCATTTTTACCTTTACATTTTCAAAATAGAACCAATTTTGCTGGTTGGTCTTTAATTGTTGTTTATAAAAACCCTGCTTTACCTTTGAATCAATTGAATATATATGACGGAATGCAAGTAGTTTCCATTTTTTCTAATTTTTTAGATGTTTCCTTAGACGCATTAAATGTTATTGATAATGTAGATGCGAAAATTGGATTTTTAGCTTGGGAAGGCGATTCTGGAATTGCAGTTACCGAATCTTTAAAAATTAATGGAAATATCATCAGTAATCCACCTTTGAATCCTGCAAATAATGCCTTTAATAGTACAAATTCTGTCACTAATTCTGGTGCGCTTTACAACATGGATTTGGATATTTATAATATTGAAAACAATATTGGAGTTGGAGATACTTCGGCTTTGATTCAGTTATCATCTGGCCAAGATTATGTGATGGTAAACGCCATCGTAACGAAATTAAATAGTCAGTTACCCGATGCTCGAATTACTTTTCCAACACCAAGTTTAAGTTGTAACGTTAGAGAACTTGAAATTGAATATACCGTAACTAATTTTAATTCTACTGCAGATTTACCTGCCAACACGCCAATTACTTTTTATGCTGATGGTATTGTAATAGGTACCGGATTTACTCAAAATACCATTCCAATTGATGGTTCTGAAACAGGAACAATATTGGTTACCATTCCAGCAAGTGTACCTTTACTTTTTAATTTATCAGGTCAAATTGACGATATCGGAAATGGAACTGGAATTATAAATGAAATTTCTGAATCTAATAATTCTTTCAATATTATGATTCAACTTTTAGCTTCACCGAGTTTCAATCAACCAGAAGAATTATTTAGTTGCAATTTAGGATTAACTCGCGCCATCTTTGATTTTTCTTCTTATGAAGAGAGTATTAAAATTGATGCTAGCTATTTTGTCACTTTTTACGAATCCGAAGCAAATGCTATAGCAGAAATAAATCAAATTAGTGATCCAACGAATTTTGAAGCACTGATCACACCCAAAACAATTTGGGTGCGAATTGAAAATACTGATGGCTGTTTCTCCATTACTTCGTTCCTATTAAAATCGCGTAATTGTGACCCTATTGTTTATAATGCAGTTTCACCAAATAATGATGGTTTAAATGACTTTTTCTATATTTCTGGTTTAAGAGATATTTTCTTAAATTTTAATTTAGAAATTTATAATCGTTGGGGAAGATTAATTTGGACCGGAAATCAAAATAAACCAGATTGGAATGGAAAAGCAGAAAATGCGGTTGGAAATGAAGATGCTCCTGGTGGAACCTATTACTACATTTTATACTTAAATGATCCGAATTATCCGAATCCTATAAATGGCTATTTACTTTTAAAAAGATAAATGAAAATAGATATTCTAAATGTTATTCTGATTCTACTTTCTGGAGTTTTTGCTTTTGTTTTACCTTTTCAAACGTTTCTTTTAGTTTATGCTTTTTTAGGTCCGCTACATTATCTCACAGAAATCAATTGGCTCCAACAACGAAACTATTTTCTTGAAGATAAAAATAATGTTTATTATCTATTTGCACCCATACTTTTGATTGGAAGCATTGTTTATATTCCCACTTTAGCTGAATTAAAACCTACAATTCCATTTCTGATTTTTTTTACGTTTTTAGTATCTATTTTCAACTCGACAGAAGAAATCAAACTCTATAAAAATTGGAAGTTTATACTTGCCATAGTTATTGGAATTGTTGCAACATTTTATTTTAAAGAATATTTCAAAACTGTTTTCTCAATATTTCTTCCATCGTTAATTCACGTGTTTATTTTTACAGGGATTTTTATACTTTCAGGTTTTTTAAAAACCAAAAACAAGTGGTCATTAGTCACTTTAATTGTGTTTTTGCTAACTAGTATAATCTTACTGAATTTCAATTGGAATAATTCAATTTTAGAGGAAAACATACTTTCAAAATACCAATCATTTGAAAAATTAAACCAAACTCTTTTGTACATTTTCGGAGAAGAAAACGCAACAAAACAAAGTGTTTATTTTTCCGATTTCGGAATCAGACTGATGCAGTTTATATCTTTTGCTTACACTTATCATTACTTAAATTGGTTTTCAAAAACGTCAATTATTCAATGGCACAAAACCACAAAAGTAAAAATCGTTACAATTATTTTAATTTGGATTTTATCCGTTCTTCTCTATTTATATAATTATAAAACAGGATTATACTGGTTGTATTTATTAAGTTTAACTCACGTTATTTTAGAATTTCCTTTAGATATAACATCTGTTAAAAATCTTTTGAAAGGCAAATCTTATCAATAATTTTTCTATTTTTAGCACTCAAAAAACCAAAACTATGCGAATATTTAAACTTTTAATAGTTCTTCTGACTATTAATTTAGGGTTTAGCCAAGATTATTTTCCAAAAAATGACGGCGTAAAACAAACCTTCAAAAACGTTGTAGCTGTAACAAATGCTACCGTTTACACTTCATCAAATATAAAAATTGAAAAAGCTACAATTTTAATCAAAGATGATAAAATTTTAGAAATTGGAGCGCAAGTTTCCATTCCTAAAGAAGCGACAATAATTGATGCTACTGGTAAAACTATTTATCCTTCATTTATTGATTTGTATACCGAATTTGGTATTCAGAAACCGCAAGCAAAACCAAGAAATTCAAGAGCTCCACAATATGATTCTGAAAGAAACGGATATTATTGGAACGACCACATTAGAGCCGATTTTAATGCTTCTGAAAATTTAAGCTACGATGAAAAAGCAGCTAAAGACTTAAGAGAAACTGGTTTTGGAACAGTTTTAAGTTTCAATAACGATGGAATTGTGGCAGGAACAGGTTTACTTTGGACCTTAAATGATGCAGAAAATAACGGAAATCGTATTCTAAATAAAAAAATATCTCAACATCTTACTTTTAAAAGAAGTTCACTTTCTAGTCAATCTTATCCTTCGTCATTGATGGGAAGTATGGCATTAATTCGTCAGGTTTATCACGATGCAAAATGGTACGCAGCTGGCGGTTCAAAATCTAAAGATGAAACGTTAGAAGTTTTTAATCAGAATAAAAATTTATTGCAAATATTTAATGCAGGTGATAAATTAAATATTTTAAGAGCTGACAAAATTGGTGACGAATTCGGAATAAACTACATCATTAAAGGAAGTGGAAACGAATTTGAACGTATTGAAGAAGTTAAAAAAACAAATGCTACTTTGATTATGCCAATTAATTTCCCAGAGGCTTACGATGTTTCTGATTCTTTTTTAGCAGAACAAGTAGTTTTAGCAGATATGAGATTTTGGAATCAAGCACCATACAATTTAAAAGTGCTTTCAGAAAACAATATTAATTTCGCATTAACTACCGCCGATTTAAAAAATTCAAAAGACTTTTTAACGAACTTAAGAAAAGCAGTTGAATTAGGTTTTCCAAAAGAAAAAGCTATTGCTGCCTTAACGGAAATTCCAGCAAAAATTGCGAATCAATCAAATATTGGCTCGTTGAAAAAAGGAAACTTAGCCAATTTTATTATTGTAAGTGGAGATATTTTCGATACGAAAAATACCATTCAAGAAAACTGGATTCAAGGAAGTAGATTCGTAATTGAAAAAATTCAACCTTCAGATATTAGAGGAAAGTATGATTTGACTTTCGATAACACCAAATACGATTTATCAATTGATGGCGAAATTTCAAAATTAGAAGCTAAAGTTTCTCAAGATAAATTAGAATTTGGAACTAAACTGACTTACAATGAACCTTGGATTACAATGGTTCTTAAAAGTAAAGATTCTGTCGCTTCAAAATTCATTAGAATTTCTGGATTAAAATCGGAAACAGGTTTATCTGGAAAAGCTATTTTAGAAAACGGAAAAGAAGTTTCTTGGTCAGCCATTAAAAAAGCAGCTGCAGAAGTTAAAAAAGACGAGAAAAAAGAAGAGAAAAAAGCACCTGTTTTTTATCCAGTAACTTTCCCAAATATGGCTTTTGGAAATGCTTCAAAACCAAAACAAGAAACGATTCTATTTAAAAACGCAACCGTTTGGACAGGTGAAAAAGAAGGGAATTTAAAAGAAACGGATGTTTTAATTGAAAATGGAAAAA
>JAUMDQ010000140.1:0-5559 GCA_032121715.1 Flavobacterium sp. | reverse complement strand
TTGGGTTCACCAACAATCGCAACCGGAATTCCGTTTTTAATCACATTACCAACGGCAAAACTGTCGATTAATCGTTTTAAAACGAATTCAATTCGAGTTAGTAATTCGTAAAAAGCGGTTCTATCTGCAAATTCTACGTCTTCTTCGGCGAAATCTAATTCCAATTCAATTAAGGAAGCAAAGTTTAATAATTCTTCACGCAACTTGGCAATTTCATTACTGAATCCGCCACGCATTTGTTGCATCGCTATTTGGTGACTAGCTTCGTTGTCCGATGAGATTAAGTCGGCAACAGCTTCTGCTTGAGATAAATCTAATTTAGCGTTTAAAAAGGCTCTTAAGGTGAATTCACCCGCTTGTGCCATTTTCGCGCCTTTACGAAGTAGTAATTGTATAATTTGTTGCTGAATAAAAACCGAACCATGACAAGATATTTCCACCACATTTTCACCCGTATACGAATTCGGACCTTTAAAAATGGAAAGTAAAACCTGGTCGTAAACCTTTGTTCCATCAACAATATGACCTAAATGTATAGTATGCGTTTTTTGCTTACTAATATCTTTTCCCGAAACCGATTCAAATACTTCAGCAGCAATGGCAATCGCATCAGCGCCTGATAATCTAATAATAGCAATTGCTCCCGCACCAGATGGTGTAGCCAAAGCAACTATGGTTTCGTGTGGAATCATATTTGGGGTTTTGAAATGCAAAGATAGGAAAAGTTAGAAGTTGGAAGTGGGTAGTTGGAAGTTTTTTGAAGAAGACAATTTGTTTTCAAATCACTACTTGTCCCGCTATCCACTATATTCCCGATGAAAAATCGGGAGATGCCGTTCCTATCGGGTCTATAATAGAACTTTTAGTTTTTATAATAACTTTTTCATTGTCACGAATTATCGAATTTTAATAAATCCATTTCAATCCTTTAAATCTGCGTGCCAATTACTCGCAAAGTAACAAAATCAAAATCCGTTCAATCGATTCCAATCCGCGTTATCAGCGTACCTAATCAATCAAAAAAAAACCACAATCACTTTTCAGCAATCGTGGTTTATAGTAGTAGTTTAAGGTTAGCTATATATAATTTCGAATTCAGAAAGTTGATGTTTCTTCATTCTATTATGTATACTCGAAATTAGTTATTCAACATAACTGGCATTACCAACATAGTAACAGTTTCACCTTCGTCTAATCCGTCAATAGGAGTAAGGATTCCGGCTCTGTTAGGTAATGACATTTCTAATTGAATTTCGTCACTTGTTAAATTGTTCAACATTTCCGTTAAAAAACGTGAGTTGAAACCAATTTGTAAATCGTCACCGTGGTAATCACACGTTAAACGCTCGTCTGCTTTGTTTGAATAATCAATATCTTCAGCAGAAATGTTTAATTCTGTACCTGCAATTTTTAAACGAATTTGGTGCGTAGTTTTGTTAGCAAAAATTGCCACACGACGAACCGAGTTTAAAAAAGTAACACGACTTAAAATTAATTTATTCGGATTTTCTTTAGGAATAACCGCTTCGTAATTTGGATATTTCCCATCAATTAAACGACACGTTAATACGTAGTTTTCAAATGAATAAGTAGCATTCGAATCGTTGTATTCTACTTTTACTTCTGCATCTGAAGTCGCTAAAATTCCTTTTAATATGTTTAAAGGTTTTTTCGGCATAATAAATTCTGCACTTTGAGACGCTTTTACATCGGCACGTGCATATTTTACTAATTTATGTGCATCAGTTGCAACAAAGATTAAACCTTCTGTAGAAAATTGGAAAAATACACCACTCATTACTGGACGTAAATCGTCGTTTCCTGTTGCGAAAATAGTTTTTCCAATAGCTGTTGCTAAAACTTCTGCAGGAATAACTGTTGTTGAAGGATCTTCTAAAGCTACTGCTTTCGGGAATTCTTCACCAGCTGCATAAGCAATGGCGTATTTACCAGAGTTAGAGCTAATTTCTACCGTATTGTTTTCTTCTACTGTAAAAGTAAGAGGTTGTTCTGGAAACGTTTTTAAAATATCTAACAATAGTTTTGCTGGTATCGCAACACTTCCTGTACTGTTTGATTCAATTTCTAAACTTGCCGACATAGTAGTTTCTAAGTCAGAAGCCGAAACGTGTAATTGATTGTTATCTAATTCAAATAAAAAATTATCAAGAATAGGTAAAGTGTTGTTACTATTAATAACGCTTCCTAAAACTTGTAATTGTTTTAATAAATACGAACTGGATACTATAAAATTCATCATCATCTAATTTTTTTGCTTTACAAATATAATGGGTTACTGCTTAATCTAAAAATATACTTATTAACAACTAGCGGTTGTATTTTTTCTTTCTAAGGTATGTAAATAAAAATCCGAAGATTCCTAATAATACAATAGGTAACGCTACGGTTAGCATTTGTGTTTGACTATAATTGTCATGAACACGCTGTTTATCTAAAAGTGGTAAGGTAACATCTTTGCTTCTAATGTTAATAAGTCCGGTATCGTCTAAAAGGTAATTTACGCAGTTTAAGATAAATTCTTTGTTTCCAAAATAGGTTGCTGTGTATTTATCGTACCCTAATTCAATTGGTTCGCCTTTATCTAATTGGTTTTTAATCACATCTCCATCAGAAATTACAATCATTTTTGTTGGGATACTTTTGTTTAAAAATTTAGCATCTTTAAAAGGTAATACACGATTGTTATACATGGATGTGAAAGAACCTTCTAACAAAGCTGCTACAGGAATAAATCCACCATTAATATAATCTCTTTCTGAAGTTTCTTCACCAATCATTTCTAGAGAAACGACACTTGGCGTACCAATAATTTTGGAGTATTTTGAACTTTCTAATAAAATGGTTTTTTTAACATCTGATTTTAATAATTCAATTGGCGAACAAAAATCAAATTTTACACCATCCGTATTTTTTACGATTGGGTGATTGGAAGAAGGATAAATATATGGAGCCATCATCCAGTTGTAATTTTCCATTTGAGTTTCACTTCCTTGGTTACCAGAAGCTAGTTTTAATGGTGTTCCACGTTCATCTTTGATCAGTTGTGGATTAATTCTGAAACCATATTTGAAGAACATATCGGTTAAATTCAAATCATTATTTCCGACTAAAGTTGAACCTGTTTCATTATATAGGTTTTCCATTTCTGCATTAGTTCCGTCTACTAACCAAAGTGTTTTTCCGCCTTTCATTATAAACTGATCCAAGACTTGTTTTTCTTCTTCAGTAAATTTTTCTTTGGGTTTCGCAATAATCGCTAAATCGAAAATATTTAAATCTTTTAAAGTCTTTATTGGGTTTTTTGCTACAGAATCCAATGTAATTGCCCCAACATTATAATTTTCAAATACTGTTTTTAGAACATCAGCAATATAAATATCTTGTAGCTCACCATTTCCTTTGATAACAGCAACTTTACGTTGTTTTTCTTTTGAAATTTTATTGATAGCTTCTGCAAAAACATATTCTAAATGCTGCACAGAACTTTCCACTTGATTTTCAATAGAAGCTCCCATTAAATTTTTCAACAACTGCACTTTCGCACCTTTGTCACCATAATTGGCTAATGCCCATGGAAAAACGACTTCTTGGGTTTGTTTTCCTTTATCATCAACCGTAACATTAATTGGTTTTAAACCTTTAGCGAAGAATTTTTTCATCACATCCACACGTTCTTCTTCTTTCTCAACTGGATTTACGAATTGGAAGGTGATATTCGAATTATAAGCCGAAAATTCTTCTAATAATTGGCGTGTTTCCGTTTGTAATTTCTTGAAATCTGCAGGGAAATTTCCTTCTAAAAAAACATCAATAATTAATGGTGAATCTACACCGTCAATAATTTTTTTGGTAGTTTCAGAAAGCGTATATCTTTTATCTTGAGTGACATCGAAACGCTTGTAAATATAATAACTCGCAAAGTTTAAAAGGAATAAACCTATGGCTAAGAAACCTAATTTTTTTAAACTATTTTTTTGAACTTCCTTCATTACCATTTAAGCGATTTAAGTTGATAAACAGTTGCAGCTAAAAACAAGATGGTGATACTAATGAAATATATAATATCTCTAGTGTCTAATACACCACGACTCATACTTTTAAAGTGAAAATCCATTCCCAATGTTTTGATGATTGAACTGAAACCTCCAAATAAATTAGATAAGCCATCAAAACCAAAATAGAAGAAAAAGCATAGAAAAACCGCAACAATAAAGGCTACAATTTGATTGTCAGAAAGAGTTGAGGTGAACACACCGATTGACGTGTAAGCTCCAATTAAAAAAAGTAATCCGAAATACGAACCAATCGTGCTACCATAATCGAATGTACTTTGTGCTTCAGTAAAACTTGAAACGATGAACACGTAAAAAAGAGTAGGAATGATTGCAATTAGAATTAAAATAAAAGCGCCTAAAAATTTTCCGTTTACAATTTCCCAAAGACTTAAGGGTTTGGTGAATAAGATTTCTAAAGTGCCTTGTTTTTTTTCGTCTGAAAAACTTTTCATCGTTACAGCTGGAATAAGGAAAATCAAAATCCATGGTGCTAATTTAAAAAACGGACTCATATCAGCGTAACCCGAATTTAAAATATTAAAATCCCCATCAAAAACCCAAAGAAACAATCCGTTTAATAACAGAAAAATGGCTATAACTAAATAACCAATTGGCGAACCAAAAAAGGATTTTATTTCACGTAATAAAAGTGCTTTCATATGTTAGTTTAACGTTTGAAACGTTTAAAAATTGTTTTGTTTTTCGCAAAAGTAAAGGATTAACTTGAAACTTAAAACTTTAATTTGTTTTTTGACACAGATTACACAGATTTTAAAAATTTTAATAATTTCTTTAATTTGTGTTTCGAAAAATTCGATAATTCGCGGCTATATAATTTTACTCCAAAGTATGTAATTTGTTAACGCTCCACGCTTCCGGTTTACCATCAAAAAGCGTTTTGGTATACGTCCAAACTTCATTAAAAAGAGCGGATTTTCTATATTTTTCAAGAGCATCTTCGTCTTTCCAATAGCTGTAAGTAAAGAAAATGCGAGCATCTTGTTTGTCTTGGTACAATTCTAAAAATTCATTCCCTTCAAAATTTCTAATTTGATGCTTAATCTCTTCAAAATTCGCTAAAAAATCAGCAATTTTATCTTCTTGAAACGTTAATTTCACTATTCGTACAAACATATTTTTTAATTCTTTTAAACTTCAGACTTCGTAAATCCCAAATCGTAAATCTCAAATTATTCGCTGAATTCCACAATTACCACATCTTGTATTTTTAAACCTAATAAAGTATGTGCGGAACCTGAACGGTTTGGATTACTTCTGTAAATAGCAATTTCTAAGTAATTATCTTGATTGAAAATTGCCATTTGATTTCCTTCCATTGATTTTAAATCGGCAGTTTTATTATTTTTAAAATCGGAATAATTATTTTTAACTCTCTTAATCGTATAAACGGAAAATCGAACGGAATAGTGTCGGCCTTTCGCAATTTCTTCAATATAACTTTTAGAGATATTGGTTACACAAT
>JAUMDQ010000139.1:0-1938 GCA_032121715.1 Flavobacterium sp. | reverse complement strand
TTTGCAAACGGACAAATGCGGTTTCACTTTTTACAACATAATCAAAAGCATTGTGGTGAATACATTGTACTGCAACATCAATTTTATCTTGACTAGAAAGTATAACTACAGGAATATCAGCATCTATTTTTTTAATTTCATCTAAAGTTTGTAGTCCGTTTATGGCTGTTTTATCAATACCATTCAAATGAAAATCTAAAATAACAACATCTGGTTTTTTTGATAAATTGGCGATACAAAGTTCTCCTGTTGCAAAAGTTTCAATATTAAAATCGGCGTGATCTAAAAATTGAATTTCTAATGTTTTCAAAAATACAGCATCATCATCTACAAGAAATAATTTTATTTTGTTATCGTTTTTCATCTTTGGGGATATTTAGGTTAATCATTTCTAATTCTAATTCTAGTTCTATACAGGCTTTTGAGCAAACGTTTTCAACATTAAAAATCAATTTATCTAAATCTTCTGAGAGCTCTAATCTACGAGCATATTCTTGAATTTTTAAAGCTATACCAGTAATTTCAGGATTTATTCCCATTATGGCAAAAGAAGGTATCAATTTATGAATTGTTGCCTCTAAAACATCCCAATTTCTATCTGAGAAACTATTTTTCATAGCAGCTATTAATGGTGGAGTTTGCTTTAGATATACAGTGATAATTTCTGCCATTAATTTTGGATTCGATTTCGTTAATTTTATCAAATAACTCATATCTACATACTTGATTGTATCTGGTTTAGCGCCTTTACCTACTTCATGTTCAATAATAAGTACTGGCTTTTTTATAATGCTAATCAATTTGCTATACAATAATCGTTCATCAACAGGTTTAGAAACATAGTCATCCATTCCTACTTCTTTACATTTGGCTACATCAATAGTGGTAACATCAGCGGTAAGAGCAATTATTGGAAGCGTCAATTTCATTTTTTTTCTGATAAATTCTGTCGCTTCAAAACCGTTCATTTCAGGCATTTGTAAATCCATTAGGATGATATCGAATGTTTTTTCTTTTAATTTGTCGATAGCAATTTTTCCATTTGAAGCAATTTCACATTCAAATCCGAAATCGTCTAATAGGGTTTTCATAAGTAACTGATTCAGTTCCATATCTTCCACCACCAAAATTTTTATATCTTTCACATCTGTATTTAATTCAACCATTTCTGGTTCTAAAACAGCTTCTGTATTGGTTTTTTTTAAGTCTAAAACGAAACTAAAAGTAGATCCTAAATCAATTATACTTTCTACATATATTTTTCCTTTTTGTCCTTCTACTAACTGTTTTACGATGGCTAAACCTAAACCTGTACCTCCAAAAATTCTAGATGTTCCACTAGTGGCTTGTTGGAAATTTTCGAAAACTTTTTCAATTTTAGTATCTTTAATTCCTATTCCAGTATCGGCTACCGAAAATTTAATGGATACTTTATCTTCATCTTCAGAAACTAAAATTACGCTAACCGTAATTTTTCCTTTATTGGTAAACTTTATTGCGTTACTTAATAAGTTTAAAATGATTTGATGTAAACGAACTGGATCTCCAATTAAAACTTCAGGAATATTTTTATCGTAATGCGTAATTAATTTTAGGTTTTTTTCTTGAATTTTTGTTTCAAAAAGATGTAACATCGCTTTAATTGATAAATGCAGTTTAAAAGGCGTTTTCTCAAAAGTCATTTTTCCGGCATCAACCTTTGCTAAATCTAAAATATCATTAATTAAAACAATTAAAGCATCGCCACTCATTTTAATAGCGGTTAAATATTCTTTTTGTTTAGCTGTAAGCTCTGTTTTTAAAACCACTTTAGTAAAACCAATAATGGCATTCATTGGCGTACGAATTTCGTGACTCATATTAGACAAAAACTGCTGTTTTGATTTCACCGCTTCTTCTGCATTGAAAGTTGCTTTTTCAGCAGTAATTTTTGCTTCT
>JAUMDQ010000138.1:1654-2795 GCA_032121715.1 Flavobacterium sp. | reverse complement strand
GAATATCAACAATATTTTAAACTTTCAAAAAGATTACGAAGGGGTTAAAATGTACCGATTGGAACAAAATTATCGTTCTTCGAAAAATATTGTAGAAGCAGCGAATAACGTTATCGATAAAAATAAAACTAAGCTTGATAAAATTGTTTGGACTGCCAATAGCGATGGTCCGAAAATTAAAGTACATAGAAGTGTGACAGATGGTGAAGAAGGTCGTTTCGTAGCCGGAACTATTTTCGAACAAAAAATGCAAAACCAATTACCGAATTCGCATTTTGCTATTTTGTATCGTACCAATGCACAATCTCGTGCCATGGAAGATGCGTTGCGAAAAAGAGATATTCCGTACCGAATTTATGGTGGCTTATCGTTTTATCAACGTAAAGAAATTAAAGATGTGTTGTCTTATTTGCGATTGGTGATCAATCCGAAAGATGAAGAAGCTTTAGTTCGAGTAATTAATTATCCAGCTCGTGGAATTGGTGATACAACAGTTGAAAAATTAACGGTTGCTGCCAATCATTACAAACGTTCCATTTTTGAAGTGATGGAGCACATTGATAAAATCGATTTAAAATTAAATTCTGGAACCAAAACCAAGTTGCAAGATTTCGTAACGATGATTAAAAGTTTCCAAGTTATAAATGAACAACAAGATGCGTTTACATTAACGGATCACGTGACTAAAAAAACAGGTTTAGTTCAAGAATTGAAAAAAGACGGAACGCCTGAAGGAATTGCTCGTATTGAAAATATTGAGGAATTATTAAACGGTATTAAAGATTTTACCGAAGGGCAAAAAGAAATTGATGGCGCTCGTGGTGCTTTAGCAGAATTCATGGAAGATGTGGCTTTGGCAACAGATTTAGATAAAGATACGGGTGATGATGATAGAGTCGCGTTAATGACAATTCACTTGGCGAAAGGATTAGAATTCCCACATGTTTTTGTGGTAGGAATGGAAGAAGATTTATTCCCGAGTGCGATGAGTATGAACACACGAAGCGAATTGGAAGAAGAACGCCGTTTGTTTTACGTGGCTTTAACTCGAGCTGAACACCAAGCGTATTTAACGTATGCGCAATCGCGTTACCGTTGGGGAAAATTAGTGGATAGCGAACCTTCTCGTTTTATTGAAGAA
>JAUMDQ010000138.1:0-1644 GCA_032121715.1 Flavobacterium sp. | reverse complement strand
ATGGTGAATATTTAGAATATATGAATCCGATTGATTCGGGTTACCGATACAAACCTTCAATGGATATTGATATTTTTGGTGATGTGGATAAATCGAAATTACGATTAGCCAAACCAACAGCTGGAACACCACCAGAATATATTACCAAGAATGAACCTATTTCGTCTATAAATATCAGAAGATTAAAACCAGTAAGTAGTGGCACTAGTTCAGCGGATAAAACCAATTTATTTGATAATAATTTAGCTGTAGGAAACATAGTAATGCACGAACGCTTTGGAAAAGGTGAAATAGTAGGTTTAGAAGGAGCAGGTGCCGACAAAAAAGCAGAAATACGTTTTGATGTTGGTGGCTTGAAAAAGTTGTTGTTGAGGTTCGCGAAGTTAAATGTGATTGGGTAAATTAACCGCGTTTCCGTCACTTCAAGTGTTTTTATGCAGTGAAGCGGAATAAAAATGTATCGAGAACTATGAAGCAATCATTTGTATATTTAAATCTCAAATTAATTGAATTAGTGTATTAAATACTATCGTCACTTCGAGTGTTTTTATGTAGTGTAGCGGAATAAAAATTTATCGAGAACTATGAAACAATCTTATGTATATATTTTAAAATGTTCAGATAACTCTTATTATACTGGAGTCACTAGTAATTTAACCCAAAGAGTTTTTCAACACGAAGTTGGTTTTTATCCCGATTGTTATACTGCAAATAAAAGACCAATAGAATTAGTGTTTTATTGTGAATTTACAGATATTACTATAGCTATTGATTTTGAAAAAAAAATCAAAAAATGGTCAAGAGCAAAAAAAGAAGCTCTTATTAATGAAGAATATGATAAGTTACCTAACTTAGCAAAAAAGAAATTTTAAAGGTTCTCGATACAATTTTTAGCATCTCGTTTTAGGAACGAAATGCTAAAAATCACTCGAACTGACGAACGTTAAAGTAAAATTTCTAAGAAATAACAATATTAAATTATAAATTTATAAAGTCTTTTATCTAAACTCTAAAAAATGGCAGAATTTCTAAAAATTTACGAAGATAAACCAAGTGAAGCTGCTATTAAAAAAGTGGTTGAGGTTTTAAAAAATGGCGGATTAGTTATTTATCCAACGGATACCGTTTATGGTTTGGGTTGTGATATTACCAATTCTCGTGCGTTAGAAAAGTTAGCTAAAATCAAAGGTGTGAAGTTGGAAAAAGCGAATTTTTCATTTGTTTGTAGCAGTTTAAGTAATATTTCCGATTACGTAAAACAAATTGACACCGCTACATTTAAAATTTTAAAACGCGCTTTGCCAGGTGCTTATACGTTTATTTTACCTGGAAATAACGATTTGCCAAAAGACTTCCGTAAGAAAAAAACGGTCGGAATTAGAGTGCCAGATAATAACATTGCCATTCAAATTGTGGAAATGTTAGGCAATCCAATTGTTTCGACTTCCATTCACGATGATGATGAGGTAATTGAATATTCAACTGATCCAGAATTAATTTTCGAAAAATGGCAAAACCAAGTCGATTTAGTTATTGATGGCGGTTATGGAGAAAACGTAGCTTCAACAATCATCGACTTAACCGGTCATGAACCAATTATTGTGAGAGAAGGTAAAGGCGATGTGAGTGTGATTTAGTTTTTGA
>JAUMDQ010000137.1:4272-7874 GCA_032121715.1 Flavobacterium sp. | reverse complement strand
ATATATGCAAAAATTTGAGGACGAATAGTTTTCGGTTATTAATCTGTTCTTATAATCATAATTGAAATTTTCAATGCTATAATAAGATTCTTGACTTATATTGATTTCTCTTGTTTTGTTATTGTTGTCATATTCATATAGAAATTGTTCTTTTTTTGAATTATCATAATCAAACCAAATTTCTTTTGTTTTTTGCTTTTTTAAATTAAATTCTTTGTAAGTATTTTTGTAAGTACATCCATTAGTATTATGCCAATCAATTTTAAAAAAGGAATCATAACTTACCGGATTTTTGACTGACGAAATACCAAATTGATAAAAGCTTGTTGGGTCACAATCAATACAATTCTCTTCAAGAGTTGGTTCTTCAATTAAATAAATTATTTTTTCACTAACACTTTTTACATTACCAATCAAAGTATCGTTTTGTGCAATTACATTAAAATGAAATAGAAATATTATAATGGATATGAAGTTTTTTAACATAAATTATTCTTTGATGTTAATAATTATGGTTTGCATGAGAATTAGTTATATTTGTAAAAGGTAAAAATACTTATTTAAAACAAAGTGCGAAAACTATTATACAAAAAAGGACGAAAAGTAGTGCCAACTTTAATTGAATACACTGGCGATCATGAAGATACAAAGCCAGAAATGCAATTGTTTGTGTACAATTCTGATGAATTATCTGAATATGAAGACATAAAACTGTCTCAATTGGATAAACATATGGAATCGGATAAAAGCAATTGGATCAATTTACATGGTTTGTCTGATATTGATTTAATTAAGGAAATTGGTGAAAAATTTAAAATTGACGATTTCATTTTAGGTGATATTTTAAACATTCTAAAACGTTCAAAAGTTGACGAATACAACCATACTTTGTTTTTCAATATTAAGTCGTTATTGCCGGAATCTAATGGAATTGATGTAGAACAAATTAGTTTCATTTTACGAGATGGTTTGCTGTTTTCGTTTCAAGAAAAAAGAAGCGATTTTTTTAAGCATATTCGTGAAAGAATGCGTCAACATGCTGGAATTGTTAGAGATAGAAAGGTTGATTATTTACTTTATTTGTTGTTAGATGCGGTAATGGAAAATTTTTATATTACTATTGAAAGTGAAGAGCAGAAAATAGATAGTTTAATAGATTTAATTAAAACGAAACCCAATCCAAGAATTTTAGAAGATATTGAATTACATAGAGATAATTTGAATTTTTTACGTCGTTCTATTGTGCCACTTCGAGATTCTTTATATTCTATAAAAAGTATGAAAGATGATGATGTGTTTAATGTTATTCAATCCGAAAATTATACCTTTTTTTCTCGTTTACATCAAAAATGTTTAGAGCTTTTAGATCAAGTAGATGCTGATTTGAGTTCGTTAGAAAGTGCTTCTGCTTTTTATTTTTCGATGCAAAGTCATAAAATGAATGAAGTTATGAAAACCTTAACTGTCGTTTCTGTATTCTTTATGCCGTTGACTTTTATTGTTGGAGTGTATGGAATGAATTTCGATAATATGCCAGAATTACATTGGAAATACGGCTATTTTATCATTTTATCTGCAATGTTTTTGTTGCTTTTAGCTATGATTATTTACTTTAAAAAAAGAAAATGGTATTAATTGTTAAATTCATTTAAAATGAAAAAGGAAACAAAAAACTTGTTAGATTCGGAAGATGAACAATTAAAAAAACTGCAAGAAATTGTTAGAAGGACTATTGATGAAGAACAATTAATCATCAATAATTTGCTCCATCCGCCAACGGATAAATTATCAAAAGGACAAATTATTTCTGATAAAGTGGCTAATTTTGGAGGAAGTTGGGCGTTTATTATTTCCTTTTTTGTGGTGTTAGTAATTTGGATTATTTTCAATACAATTGCCTTAAATAATCTTATTTTTGATCCGTATCCTTTTATTTTGATGAATTTAATTTTATCATGTATTGCAGCTTTACAAGCACCGATTATTATGATGAGTCAAAACCGTCAAGAAGAAAAAGACAGAAAACGAAGTGAAAACGATTACTTAATCAATATGAAATCTGAATTAGAAATTCGTGCTTTAAATCAAAAAATCGATTTATTATTGGAAGAACAAATCAAAATTCTATTCGATAGTCAGGCGAAACAACTGGAAATCTTAAAAAATATTGAACAAAAAATGAAATAATTTTTTTGTTACATTTTATTATCGTAATATTGCAATATGTAAATATAAATAAAGATGGGAATTACAAAATCAGAATCATTCACAGACGAACAAAACGAAATTGCTAACTTATTGAAAGCTTTAGCCAATCCAGCGCGTGTAGCTATTATTCAGTATTTATTAAAAGTAGATTCTTGTATTTGTGGTGATATTGTAAATGAATTGCCTTTGGCACAACCTACAATTTCACAGCATTTAAAAGAATTAAAAAACGCAAATATCATTCAAGGAACCATTGAAGGAAAATCAATTTGTTATTGTATCAATCCGGAAACGATGTCAAAAATTGAACGTTATTTTGGTGGAATTTCTCTAAAATTAAAAAACAAATGTTGTTAATTAAATACTACTATTATGAAACTATCAGAAATTAAAAATCAGCTAAAAAAGCTTACTACAATAGCTTTTCAATTGCCTAATGGCGAATTAGTTCCAAGTCATTTTCATGTTACGGAAGTGGGTAAAATTACTAAAAACTTTATTGATTGTGGTGGTGTGGTTCGCAGTGAAGAAGTAGTGAATTTTCAACTTTGGGAAGCGAATGATTATGATCACCGTTTGCATCCAGAAAAATTGGTTCATATTATTGAGCTTTCGGAAGAAAAATTACAAATTCCAGATTTAGAAATTGAAGTGGAATACCAAATGAAGGAAACTATCGGAAAATTTAGTTTAGATTTTGACGGCACGAATTTTCAATTAAAATCGAAGTTAACAGATTGTTTAGCGAAAGACAATTGCGGAATTCCACCAGAAAAATTGAAAGTTAAAATAGGTGAGTGGAAACCAAAAGGAAATTCTTGTGCACCAGATTCAGGATGTTGTTAATCAAATTAAATTCAAAAAATGAATAAAATAAAATCAATTTGGACCACAATTACAGGAAGTGTCAGTGCTGCTATTCCTTTGTTTTTTGCCGTTTGTAAAAGTGGTGCTTGTACTGCAGTTTGTGTGAGTCCAATCGCATCGATATTTGGAATTTCTAGTGCGAGTTTAACGGCTTCACCTTTGATGAAATCGTTATTTCCATTATTATTAGTCATTAGTGCGGTGGCATTTACCATTTCGTATTACAAATTATATGTTTTACCAAAATACGCATCAGCTTCATCTTGTGAAACAGATTGTGGTTGTGATGCACCTCAAAAACCACTTCATAAAACGTTTCCATTTTGGTCTTTTTGGGTTGGATTAGTGGCAAGTATTGTGTTTTTTACTTATTTTGAAGTTCAAAATTATAATTCTGAAAATCAGAAAGTTACGAAAACAGAAAAACAAACTGTTCCTGTAACTGAAAAAGCTACAGAAGCTTGTTGTACTACTGGTGAAAAATGTGAATAAATTGAAAAGTATGAGTTTAGATAAAAAAGCACATT
>JAUMDQ010000137.1:1450-4262 GCA_032121715.1 Flavobacterium sp. | reverse complement strand
GCGACTAAGAAGGAAACAGAAGTGAGTTGGTACCAACAAAAACCAGAAACTTCTATTCAATTTTTTGTTGAAAATAACATTCCAAAAGATGCTAAAATTATTGACATTGGTGGCGGTGATAGCTATTTGATTGATAGTTTATTAGATTTAGGTTATACGAATTTATTTTTATTAGATATTTCTGCCAACGCGATCGAACGTATTAAAAATAGGTTAGGAGCGAAGTCGGAAAAAGTAACTTTTATAGTTTCAGATATTTTAGATTTTCAGCCCAAAACTACTTTTGATGTTTGGCACGACAGAGCGAGTTTTCATTTCTTAACGACTGAAAAAGAAATCGAAATGTATAAAAATTTAGTTTCTAATTCTATTTCGGAAAATGGATTTATGTTTTTAGGAACTTTCTCTGAAAATGGTCCATTAAAATGCAGTGGTTTAGAAATTACACAATATTCAGAAGAAAAGTTTGAACGTATTTTCGGTACCAATTTCTCTAAAATGAATTGTTTTACAGAAAATCATCAAACACCTTTTGATACTATTCAAAATTTTATTTTTTGTACTTTTAAAAAGAAATAATAATTTTTCGCCACGAATTCACTAATTTTAAATGTATTTATTTCGATTTAATTCGAATTATTATCGTCTTAGATGATAAATTTAAGTTTATTTGAAAGTTTAAAATTCGAGAATTCGTGGCAAAATAAACAAATAATATGTTCCAAAATTTATCAAATACAATAGAAGTCATTTCAAAGATTTCTGTTTCTGAAGAGCGAAAAGAAGTTTTACAACCTTTAGTAGATTACATTCAAAATAAAGTCAATTTGAATCATACAATTCGTTTGAATTTTATTTGTACACACAATTCGAGAAGAAGTCATTTGAGTCAAATTTGGGCGCAAACTATGGCGTTTCAATTCGGAATTCAAAATGTGTTTTGTTATTCTGGTGGAACTCAAGCTACGGCCATGTTTCCGAAAGTTGGAGAAACATTACAAAAACAAGGCTTTGAAATGCTACAATTAAGTGAAAATGAAAACCCAATTTATGCTATAAAATTTTCAGAAAATGAACAGCCAATTATTGGTTTTTCGAAAGCCTATTTTGATGACTTTAATCCGAAAGCTAATTTTGGTGCTATTATGACTTGCAATAACGCAGATGAAGGTTGTCCGATGGTATTTGGTGCGGAAGCCCGATTTCCAATAAAATATGACGATCCAAAAACTTTCGATGGCACAGAAGTAATGAATGAAAAATATGCTGAACGTAGTTTACAGATTGCAAGTGAAATGTATTTCGTATTTTCTCAAATAAATAAATAAAATGAAAAAAAGATTAGGATTTTTAGACCGCTTTTTAACGCTTTGGATATTTTTAGCGATGCTGATTGGTGTGGCAATTGGATATTTTATTCCAAATTCTTCTAATTTTATTAATTCGTTTTCTTCAGGAACGACTAATGTTCCGTTGGCGATTGGATTGATTTTAATGATGTATCCGCCTCTAACAAAAATTGATTTTTCAAAAGTGCCTAAAATGTTTGAAAACCCAAAATTGTTAACCGCATCATTTTTTATTACTTGGATTTTCGGTCCTTTTTTAATGTTTTTATTAGCAACATTTTTCCTAAAAGATTATCCAGAATACATGACTGGTTTAATCATTATTGGAATCGCCCCATGTATTGCCATGGTAATTGTTTGGAACGAATTAGCAGAAGGAAACCGCGAATTAACTGCTGGTTTGATTGGAATTAATAGTTTGTTACAAGTTTTCTTTTTCAGTTTATATGCTTATTTTTATTTGAAAATCATGTTGCCTTTATTCGGAATTGAAGGTTTAGAATTGAATATAACTGTTGCAGAAATTGCAAAAACCGTTGGGATTTATTTAGGAATTCCTTTTGTATTGGCAGTTGTGAGTCGATTCGCTATCAAAAAATATTTGGGGGAGAAATTTTTCAATCAGCAATTTATTCCTTTCGTTTCTCCAATTACGTTAATTGCTTTACTTTTTACGATTGTAGTTATGTTCAGTTTAAAAGGTGAAATGATTGTAGATTTACCTTTAGATGTAATTCGAATTGCCATTCCATTAGTAATTTTCTTTGCGATTATGTTTTTCTTGATGTTTTTTGTATCGAAGAAAATTGGTGCGAATTACCGAGATGCTGTAGCTTTATCGTTCACCGCTTCTGGGAACAATTTTGAATTAGCCATAGCAGTTTCAATTGGGGTTTTCGGAATCAATAGCGGACAAGCGTTTGCAGGTGTCATCGGACCTTTAGTGGAAGTTCCGGCTTTGATAATTTTAGTAAATGTTGCATTTTGGTTGAAGAAAAAGTTTTTTTAATCCATTTGGTAGCTAACGGATATAAAACAAAAAAATCCCGTTTTTAGCGGGATTTTTCATACTTAACATGGTTCAATTATTCTTTTATAACTTTAATGGTTTGCGTTTGATTTTCGTTTTCTAATGTAATTAAATAAATTCCTTTTGCGTATTTCGACATATCAATACTTGAAGAAGCAGTTTCCATGTTTTTAACTTCCAATTGTTGTCCTAATAAGGAGTAAATCGTTGCTTTTGAAGCTGGAATGTTATCTAAATACAAAATGTCTTTAACTGGATTTGGATAAAAACTTACTGTGTTCATTTCGTTTTTAGCATTTCCTAAAGTGGTGTTAATTACAAAATTATATGGCGTTTGATAGTTTGTATTTGTTGGTGTCGTACTAACTATTTTTAGGAAATAATCTCCTGGTGTTAATGTTCTTACGAATGAAAGTGTATTTCCAGTATTGGT
>JAUMDQ010000137.1:0-1440 GCA_032121715.1 Flavobacterium sp. | reverse complement strand
AAGTCCCACTATTATCTAAAATTGAAGCATTCATAGCACTTGTTGTGATAGAAGTAATATCCACATTTGTAGTCATCGTTCCACCAGAAATAGTAAATTTATAAAAGTCTTGATCTGCGTCTACTGAATTAGATTGAATTGTTGTAAAACCATTGTAAATCTTATTCGTATTAACATTATAAGCCAATTCTTTAAAGTTCGGTTCATCTAAACCTTGCATAATCTCGTAATAATAACCTGGTAATTCGGTATGGTTTTCAATAAAATCGAAACCTGAATTAAAATAGAAAAATTTTGTTGGATACGTTAAACTGGTATAATAGGTATCCATAATAGATTGTGGTTCAGCTACAACACCATCTGTAGTTCCGCCAGTAATTCTTCCAATTACACTTGAGAAATCTATGTAATTATCAAGTGGTTTTTGATTTAAGCCTACTATGTTATCTCCAATATTTCCGCTACAATTCACATCGTAATTATAAAAATCGGCACCAAAAAGATGTTCGTTCATATTACTTGAATTATTCACTTCAATACCGCCAGATAAAAATCGCCCAGCATCACCACTATAATAATAAGAAATTTTTAAATCTCTAATAGCTTCACTTTTGGTGTCAATTCCTGCAAACCATCCTAAACCAGTATCACTGGCGTTACTTCCACCATGAGGTGTTCCTAAAGTCAATAATTTTGCTACATGATGTGCGTTATCTGGTTGCCAATAGCTGATATTTTGTAAATATTGTCTAGATGCCAAACCTCCCATGCTGTGTCCGACTAAAATCACTTTGTTTTTACCTGTTAATTGCATTACTCTTTCCACAGCTTTTTTAACAGCAATTCCTTGTTTATAAATAGCCGATTGATTACTTAAAGCTGCAGTTCCGATAGAGCCATCGGTATTAACATTGAAGTTTAAAGTATAATAATCACCATTCACTATAGAAGTTTCAAAAGCTGCAATATCAGCTCCAGCAGTTGGGTACATATTTAAATTTGCTGTTCCGTTATTTCCATCAGCGTTTAAACAGAAATCAAATCTTCCTCCAAACGTGTATCCGTATTGAGAATCGAAATATGCGGCAGTGGCATTCCAAGTTTCAGAACTTGAATTTAATCCATGAATAAAAATAATAGGATATGGATTTTTACTTTCGAAAACTAACCTGTTATTTAAATCAACAGATTTTAATGGAAAAACAGAATCGTTTCTAATTTCTCGAAATTCAAATTCAGCTGGTCTTGGTTTATATTGAGTCTCTTGAGCTAGGGAAAGCCCAGAAAATAAGATAATCAGTAAAGAATAGTAGGTAGTTTTGAGCATAAGCTATTGTTGGTATCTTGATATGACGACCATGCACACATAAAGCTTGTAGAATTTGGTGATTGTCGTGTGAGTGTTGGAACATCGGCAAAGTCGTCAATTATGATTAATAT
>JAUMDQ010000136.1:0-3257 GCA_032121715.1 Flavobacterium sp. | reverse complement strand
AATTCCTTTCCCAATAGTTCAGAAACTGGAATTTCAACAAATTTTTCTGGTGAAATTTTTAATCCTTTTTTCTCAATTTCAATGGCTTCATTAATGTATTTTGTAATTTTCTTTTCATCAATTTCATCGATAGAAGTAAAGCGCCATTGGCGTAACGATTTGGTTTTGCCTTCTTGCGCATTTACTAAAACCTTATATTTATCTTCCAGAAAAACACCATTAAAAAACCAAAGCATAAAATAGTTTTTAAAACCGCCATAACTCACCACGTTTTTTCCGTTATATGTAAATACTTCAGCACCCCATTTTATGGTTTTTTCTAAAGGGAGTTTGTTTATGATAGAAGCTAAAATTTCTAGTTCTTCCGTCCATTGGGTGTTGTTTTGCATTTTTTGAGTGGGTTATACTTTAAATTTGTTTGCTGATTTAATGTAATAGTTTCAATAGTTTTTCAAATTCGGGTAAAGTTAAAAATTTATCGAAATCATAAGTAATGTCTTTGTTTTCTTCATAAGGATAAAATTTATAATAGAAATAAAAGCTTTTATTTGTAGTGGTTTCTTTTTTTAAATCTGACAATTTAGTTATGTAAATATTGATATTTTCTCCAACAAGTTTGGATTTGTATAAAGATCGATTTTTGTAGGTGCCTGCTTCAAACTTTTCAAACTTTTCATTTGATAAAAGGTCATCTGCAGCTTTAGTAATTTTTTCTGAATTAATTGAGAAAGTTGTACTATTTAAATTGTTTTTAACTAGACCTAAAGAATCGATAAAAATATCTTTTTGCTCTTCAGTTCCATTTTTAAATTTTGTTATTTTTACGATATAAATTTGATATTTTTCATTTTGTTGTGCACTAGAAATACCGAATATAAACAATAAAATTAAGATATAATATTTCATGTAATTTGATTTAAGTGGATATTTTGTTTTTTTTAGCGAGCAAAAGTTAGTATTCGCTACGATTTATTTTTTCAATTGTTGTACGTAATTTTCTTTAATTTCTTCACCTGCTTTTAAAGACTGAATCATTAAGATTGGAAATTTTTCAGCCATTTTTTGTCCAGCTGATGATTTGTAAAACCTGATAAGTTGATTGATTTCTTTTAGTGTAAATTGTTTTCTATAAATCCAAATGACAGCATTATTTAACTGTTTTTTGCCGTTTCCAGTTTTGAAAAAAGCTTCAATTTTATCTAATTCTTTCGTTGGAGCGTTTTCTTTACTTCGTTCTTCAGCAATTTTAAATTCGATGGCTTCATTAATGTTAAAACCACCTTTTAAACTTCTTAGTTTTTCTATTCTTTTCGAAAGCTTATCATTTGGAACAGCTGTTGTGTCCAACTTAAACTCTTTCATTTCTAACACTATTTTTTCGAAAATTGGTGCAGTTGTTTTTACGTTTTGAGCGTGACTACAAAACGTAAAAATGATAAAAAGTAGGGTTATGAATTTTTTCATGGTGTATTATTACTTATCGTAAATCTAAAAAAAAATCCCCAATTATCGCTAATTGAGGAATTTTATGTTTTTTTCTAAAGTCTAAAACTAAGATTTATTCTCTTTATTGAAGTACACCAAGTAGTAATACATTTGTTTTTCTTCGTCCCAACCTTTTTCTACAAATTTCTCTGCACTTTCAGGGTTAATGAAATCTAATCTAATTTGTATATTGGTATCTAAATCAATAGTATTTTTTAATTTTCTACGTACATCTGTTACGGCTGCATTCGCGATTGGAAAACTAGAAACATCTTCAATACTATATTTCGCACCTTTGTCAACTTTATAGTTCTTAAATTCTGGAATCAAATCTGGGTTATTGATGACATCGTTTAAGAAAGCCGTTTCTTCAAATTCGTCGTTTTTTGCAAAGTGATTTACAGCTCTGTTCATAAACAAAACTTCTTCTTTTTTGTCTTCTGCTGGGAAAACCACTTCTTTAGCGAAATCTTTACAAAATTGTAAGTATTTTTTAGTCATAAACGTTTCATCTTGAAACACATCTACACTTAAAAAATGCTCTAACCAGTAACGCGCATCGTATCTGTTGCTGTCAACCGTTAAAATTTTATAACCTTCTTCTTTTTTGTAATTGAAAATCAAACAACCTTTATCTAACTTATTTAAGTTGATTCCGTCTTGTAAAATCATCTCCAAATTACTTCCGTTTTCTTGAAATTGTAAGAAGTCGGTTTTAATTTCACTTTTGAAAATACCAATTGCATCTACCACATTATTATCGATAGAAACGTTCGTTAAATAAGCAATATAAACTTCTCCACTTTTAATATGTGGATGGTTTGATTGTTCGAATAAATGCTGTGTAATTTTTTTAGAAACGTTATGAATTTCGCTTGGTTTATTGAAAATTTCCGTCGCTAAATTGAACATTTCATTGTATTCTAAATCTACATCGTGTGCAAACTGATAGTAGTTTTCTTCTTTTTCACGAAACGCCTTAAAGAAATATTCCTTTAAAATTGGCATAATTTCATCATTCAATGAATACGGATTTTCAGAAAGAAAAATTTGTTCTTCTTTATTTTTATTACCAACTCGGTGAATAGAAAGGTTTTCTACGTGTGTATTAAATAAGTTTATCATAGTCAATTTGTCAATCAGCCAATTTGTCAATCAGCCAATTATTAGTATTTTATTTTTAAATTGGCACAATTTGCCCCGAATCTTGGGATTGCCACATTAGCTAATTAAATTAGTTCCAATTCTCTTCAAAACCTGGGTCTTCGTAAGATTCAGTATCGCCATAAGCATCTAAATCATCTTCGTCTAAATCATCTTCAAAGTCATTAAATAAATCTTCGTTTTCTAAATCGCCACCTCTAAAGCCACTTGTTGTAGCTTCTTCTGGTAAAACACCATGAGAAAATAATAAAGCTGGGTAATCTACACCTTCTTTGTTTTCTTCAATGGCAGCTAATTCTACGAAAAATGTCCACATTGAGAATAAATCATACACATAAACCAATTTGGTGTTTTGTTCATGAACTAAATCGTCTAATTTATATTCGGCCATCGTTTTGATTTCACCTGGAATGTCTCCAGTATCAAACATCGGAATTCCATCTTCTTCATGCCAAGCCCAATCGTCACCACAAGTATAAAACGCACCAACTTCTGTACCATCAAAGCCAAAAGCATTGACTAAAGCGTTGTGTAAATCTTCTAAAGAATCTTTCGCTTCAATAGCAATATCTCTAAAAATATCTTCTTCGTTGTCTAAAATGGCTCTA
>JAUMDQ010000135.1:524-11763 GCA_032121715.1 Flavobacterium sp. | reverse complement strand
ATTTAATGGTTTCGCATATTACTGAAATCGGAATCAACGTAATTATTAATGGGAAATTTAGAGGATTAGCGTATCAAAATGAAGTTTTTGAAACGGTTTCTCCTGGATATAAAACGAAAGGTTACATTAAAACCATTCGTCCTGATGGTAAAATTGATGTTTCTTTCCAAAAACAAGGCTTTGAAGCAATTGACGATTCATCACAACAAGTTTTAGAAGCTTTAAAACAAAACGATGGTGTTTTACGTTTGAATGACAACAGTCATCCAGAAGAGATTAAATCGGTTTTAAAAATGAGTAAAAAAACATTCAAAAAAGCCATCGGAAGTTTATACAAACAAAAACTAATTGATATCAATAATGAAGGAATTCAGTTGGTTTAGACTGTTTTGTTATTCTAAATTAGATGGTTCGTCTGTCATTCTGAACTTGTTTCAGAATCTTATAAAACAAAAAACGCAAATTCAACTAAAATGAATTTGCGTTTTTTATATTTTAAAATTTGTAATTTATTTTCCCCATTCACTCGGATTACTGTTCCAAGATTGTAGCATTTCTAATTCTTCTTCCGAAACATATTTTTTCTCAACGGCTTTTTCAATTAAGTTTTCGTAATTACTTAGCGTGTAAACCTCAAGTTTTGCTTCAGCAATCTTTTCTTTAGAAATAGGAAAACCGTACGTAAAAATAGCTGCCATACCTTTTACATTAGCACCTTCGTTACGTAAAGCTTCAACTGCCATCAAACTACTTCCACCAGTAGAAATTAAATCTTCTACTACAATTACAGTCTGACCTTTTTGTAAAAAACCTTCGACTTGATTTTGTCTTCCATGCTTTTTTGCTTCTGGTCGAACATACACAAAAGGCAATCCCATAGCTTCTGCTACCAAGATTCCGATACCAATTGCGCCTGTTGCAACACCTGCAATGACGTCTGGACGACCAAATTTGTCTTCAATTTGCTTAACAAATTCATCTCGAATATAATTTCTAACCGCTGGAAACGAAAGGATTACGCGGTTATCACAATAAATAGGACTTTTCCAGCCAGAAGCCCATGTAAAATGATTTTTTGTTTCTAATTTAATTGCGTTAATTTGTAAAAGCAATTCGGCTGTTTGTTGTGCTGTGTTGTTGTTAAATATCATATTGCAAATGTATAAAGTTTTTGTAAACGAGAAACCACTTTTTTTGACAAATAAGTTTGAAAAGGAAACAAATTTTAAAATTTATTTGTTAGAAACGGTAAATATTCCAAAAGTAATCTCAGAATTATTTTTGAATAAAATACAAAGTGCCTACTTATATCATTCAGATGAAAAGTTGATCATGAAGACTTTGAAATCTAAAATTCCTGTGGCAAAAGCTGGTGGAGGATTGGTTTTCAATGCCAATGGTGAAGTTTTATTTATTTTCAGAAATGGAAAATGGGATTTACCAAAAGGTGGAATCGAAAAAGATGAAACAATTGAAAATGCAGCCATGCGAGAAGTAGAAGAAGAAACCGGTGTCTCAGGATTAAAAATTACAGAAAAACTACAAAAAACCTATCATATATTTAAACGTAACGGAAGTTTTAAACTAAAAATTACCTATTGGTTTAAAATGGAAACTAATTTCACAGGGGAAACTTGTCCGCAAGAAAAAGAAGGTATTTCTAAAGCCGTATGGCTAAAACCATCAGAAATTGAAGCTGCCTTAGGTAATTCGTATGAGAATATTAAGTTGTTATTTGAATCTGAGAAAGTTATTTAACAAACTTTTGTAATTTATTACCTGAAGTTTTATTAGTTTTGCCCCGATGAAATCTGTTTTCAATAAATATCTATTTGTTTTTTTACTGATTTTCTTTAGTTTTATTAGTGTTTTTACTAAAACTATCGAGAACTACAATACTGTATTGTTTGAATGTAACAACGAACAAGTAACAGAATCAAAACACAATATTTCTTTTTTTAAATTAGTAGCTGATACGGAGTTTTTTAAAGAAAACAAAGATATTATCGAAATTGAAATTGAAGAAGACGAATCCTTAAGTAAAAAATTCCTAACCAATTTCCGATTTTCTGATGCTTACTTAAGCACAAATCTTCAAGAAAATCAAACTTTAGTAATTAAAAATGGTTTAAAATCATGTAGTTACGAGAAATACCTAGCATCCACAAATCCTTTAAATATTCAATTCTGCGTGTATAGAATTTGATTAACTGTTTTATTTCTAAAATTTTCAATGGATTATTAATTAATCTGTTGAACATATTTTTATTTCTCAAAAACATTTAATTAATTTTTATAATATAGTTATGGCTAAAAGAATTTTTATGCTATTAAGCTTAGGTAGCGTTCTATTGCTATCAAGTTGTGGTCACAAAGAAGAACATAAAGAAGAAAAAACAGCGTTTTTAGCAACAAATCCAATCATAAAAGATACAGTAGTTACCAAAGATTATGTATCTCAAATACAATCATTTCGTCATATTGAATTAAGAGCTTTAGAAAAAGGATATCTTCAAAAAATATATGTAGATGAAGGTCAGTTTGTGAAAAAAGGACAAATTTTGTTCCAAATTATGCCAAATCTGTATCAAGCAGAAATGCAAAGAGCTAAGGCAGAAGCCAATTTCGTTAGAATTGAATATCTAAATACAAAAAAACTTGCGGAAAGTAATGTGGTTGCTCCAAATGAATTATTAATGGCTAAAGCAAAATTAGATAAGGCTAATGCAGAACTATCTTTAGCAAATGTTCATTTAAAATTTACAGAAATCAGAGCGCCATTTGATGGATATATTGATCGTTTTCAAGTTAAATTGGGAAGTTTAGTTGATGAAGGTGATTTATTGACAAATCTTTCAGATAACAGTAAAATGTGGGTATACTACAATGTTCCTGAAGCGGAATATTTAGATTTCAAAGAAACGCAGAAAAAAGGAATTCATACTCAAGTGAACCTTTTAATGGCAAACAATAAGTATTTCGAATATCCTGGAATTGTAGAAACTATTGAAGCAGATTTCAATAACGAAACAGGAAATATTTCTTTCAGAGCTACTTTTCCAAATCCAAAAGCGCTTTTACGTCACGGAGAAACAGGTAACATTCATATTACATTACCATATAAAAACGCTATGCTAATTCCTCAAAAAGCAACTTTTGAAGTATTGGATAAAAAATATGTGTATGTAATCGATAAAAACAATGAAATCAAATCGAGAGAAATTGTCATTGCTGCCGAATTACAACATCTTTTCATTGTAAAATCTGGTTTAAAAGAAACAGATAAAATTCTTTTAGAAGGATTACGTTTGGTAAAAGAGAATGAAAAAGTCAAAATCAAGTTGGAAAAACCAGAATCGGTTTTATCTCATTTAGAACTTTACGCAGAATAATCGAAATCATTTAAAAAGAAAAACATGTTTAGTAAATTTATACATAGACCCGTTTTTGCGATAGTAATTTCGATTGTTATTGTTTTTATGGGAGTCTTGTCAATATTCAAATTGCCAACGTCGCAATTTCCGGATATTGCACCAACCACAGTTAATATTTTTATTGCTTATCCAGGTTCTAGTGCAGATGTATTGGTAAAATCTACACTTATTACTCTTGAAAACTCTATCAATGGAGTTCAAGGAATGCGTTATATGGCTACAGATGCTACTAGTGCTGGAGAAGCAACACTTAGAATTATTTTTGAACCAGGAACCGATCCGAATCAAGCTGTTATTAGAGTAAAAACTAGGGTCGATCAAGTTATGCCCCTTTTACCAGAATTGGTACAACGAGAAGGGGTTGTAATTACTCCAATTCAGCCAAGTATGTTGATGTATGTCAACTTATATTCGAAAGATAAAAGTATGGATGAAAAATTTCTATACAATTATGCGAATGTAAAAATGCTTCCAGAAATCAATCGTATTAATGGAGTGGCAAGATCGCAAATTTTAGGAAGTAGAACATATGCCATGCGTGTTTGGTTAAATCCAGAACGTATGAGAGCCTACAATATTTCTACTGAAGAAGTAATGAAAGCTTTACAAGAACAAAGTATTGTTGGGCGTCCAGGACGTTTAGGTCAAAGTTCTGGAATAAAAGCACAATCTTTAGAATATGTTTTAACCTACAAAGGAAGATTTAGCGAACCAGAAGAATATGAGAATGTAATTATTCGTGCCAATGCAAATGGTGAAAGTATACATTTAAGAGATATTGGACGAGCAGAATTAGGAAGTGAATTTTTCGATATATATTCTAATTTAGATGGACATCCTTCGGCTTCAATCGTATTAAAACAAAATTATGGAAGTAATGCCAACGAAGTAATTGAGAAAGTAAAAGAAAAATTAGAGGAAATGAAAGAAACGTTTCCTCCAGGTTTAGATTATAAAATTAGTTATGACGTTTCTAAATTCTTAGATGCTTCTATAGATCAAGTTATTGATACACTTAGAGATGCTTTCTTATTAGTAGCATTAGTTGTATTTATTTTCCTTGGCGATTGGCGTTCCACCTTAATTCCAATCTTAGCCGTTCCAGTTTCCTTAATTGGAGCGTTTTTTGTCATTCAATTTTTTGGAATTACCATAAATTTAGTAACCCTTTTTGCCCTGGTGTTAGCTATTGGAATTGTGGTCGACGACGCGATTGTCGTCGTCGAGGCAGTTCATGCTAAATTTGAAGAATTCCCAGATATTACGCCGTATAAAGCAGTAAAATTAGTATTAGGTGAAATTGGAGGGGCAATTATTGCCATCACAGCCGTAATGGTTTCTGTATTTATTCCAATTTCCTTCATGTCTGGACCAGTAGGAACTTTCTATCGACAGTTCTCAATTACTATGGCAAGTTCTATTGTAATTTCTGCAATTATCGCCTTGACATTAACACCTGTTTTATGTGCTATGATGTTGAAAAATCATCATGCTCAAGGACATCACAAAAAGCAAAATATGCTAACTAAAGCTTTAGATAGTTTTAACCGAGTTTTTGATAGACTTACAGGTAAATATGTAACCTTATTAAAATCAATCGTAAGCAGAAGATGGTTAACATTCTTTATTTTAATTGCTTTCTGTGCGGGAACATTTTTAGTCAACCAATTTCTTCCTTCTGGATTTATTCCAAGTGAAGATCAAGGAACAATTTATGCAATTATTCAAACACCTCCGGGTTCAACATTAGAAACTACAAATGAAGTGTCACAAAGACTTCAAAAAGTGTGTGAAAAAGTAGATGGAATTGAATCAGTATCTTCTTTAGCTGGTTACGAAATTATGACGGAAGGTCGAGGTTCTAACGCGGGAACTTGTTTAATTAATCTAAAACCTTGGGATGATAGAGAACATAAAGTAACCGAGATTATGGAAGAATTAGAAGAGAAATCTAGAAATCTTGGTGCAAAAATTGAATTCTTTGAACCACCAGCAATTCCTGGATTTGGTTCTTCTGGAGGTTTTTCATTGCGTTTATTAGATAAAAGTACAACAGTTGATTATAAAGATTTCGATAAAATCAACAAAAACTTTATGGAGCATCTTGAAAAACGTAAAGAGTTATCTGGATTGTTTTCTTTCTTCGCCGCTAATTATCCGCAATATGAATTAGAAATTGATAATGAATTGGCCATGCAAAAAGGAGTTTCTATTGGTAAAGCCATGGAAAATCTAGATATTTTAATTGGTAGTACCTACGAACAAGGATTTATCAAATTTGAACGTTTCTTTAAAGTTTATGTACAATCGGATCCTAAATTCAGAAGATTGCCTTCAGATGTTTTAAATCTATACATCAAAAATGATAGAGGAGAAATGGTTCCTTATTCGGCATTTATGAAATTAGTAAAAACGCAAGGTCCAAATGAGATTACACGTTTTAATATGTATAATTCTGCAGCAATTCAAGGACTTCCAGCAAAAGGGTATACTACTGCTGAAGCCATTGAAGCAGTACGAGAAGTAGCAAAAGAAACCTTACCAAGAGGTTACGATATCGCTTGGGAGGGACTTTCTTATGACGAAGCAAGCAGAGGAAATGAATCTATCTATATCTTTTTAATTGTATTGATATTCGTTTATTTCGTTTTAGCCGCTCAATATGAAAGTTTCATTATTCCTTTAGCTGTTGTTTTATCTTTACCAGTTGGAGTTTTTGGTTCTTTCTTATTATTACAAGTAATGGGACTTCAAAATGATATTTATGCTCAAATTGGATTGATAATGTTGGTTGGATTGCTCGGTAAAAATGCCGTATTAATTGTAGAGTTCGCCGTCCAGAAAAATCAAGAAGGATTATCCATTTTAGATGCTGCGATTGAAGGTGCAAAAGTACGTTTCCGACCAATTTTAATGACTTCATTCGCTTTCATTGCTGGATTAATTCCATTGATGTTGGCTTCTGGAGCAGGAGCAATTGGTAATAGAACATTGGGTTCAGCTGCTTTAGGCGGAATGCTTTTCGGAACAGTTTTCGGAGTAATTATTGTACCAGGTTTGTATTATATTTTCGGCACATTAGCGAATGGAAGAAAACTAATTAAAGACCAAGAGTTTAATCCATTATCAGAAGATTTCAATTATTATGATAAAAAATCAGAAAAAAGAAAAAATGAAAAGAAATAATATAAAAATTCTTGCAGTTGGCTGTTTGCTTTTAATCTTGAATTCTTGCGGTATCCCAAAAATCGTAACTCAAGAGAATAAAGTGGCTTTGCCTTCAAATTATGCTGATAATTTGAAAACAGAAAACAGTTCTGGAAAAGTAAAATGGAAAGATTTTTTCGAAGATCCATATTTGCAAAAATTAATCGATTCTACGTTAGTCAATAATAAAGAGTTGAATATTTTGATGCAAAAAGTAACTATGGCACAAAATGAAATTCAAGCTAGGAAAGGGGAATATCTTCCTAGTGTTGGTTTCGGAGCTGGTGCTGATGTTGATAAAGTTGGCGAATTTACTCGTAATGGTGCAGTTGAAAAAAATCTAAACATTCGTGAAGATGAAAAATTTCCAGAACCATTAACCAATTATAAATTCGGATTATACAGCAGTTGGGAATTAGACGTTTGGAAAAAACTTCGCAATTCTAAAAAAGCTGCGGTGATGGAATATATGGCTTCTCAAGAAGGGAAAAACTATTTGGTTACCAATTTAGTTGCTGAAGTGGCGAATTCTTATTACGAATTAATTGCGTTAGATAGTCAATTGAAAAATTTAGAGCAAAACATTGATATTCAGAAGAATGCTTTAAAAATTGTAACCTTATTGAAAGAATCAGCAAGAACAACTCAACTAGCTGTAAAACGTTTTGAAGCAGAAGTGCAAAAAAATCAAAGCGAAATTTACAATCTAAAACAGGAAATTGTAGAAACGGAAAATAAAATTAATTTTTTAGTAGGTCATACACCACAAACAATTCTGAGAAATTCAGATAATTTTATCAATTTGCAACCAAAAGTTGTGAGTATGGGTTTACCATCTGAATTATTAGAAAACAGACCTGATATCAAGCAAGCGCAACTAGAATTAGAAGCGGCAAAGTTGAATATCAAAGTCGCTAAAGCTAATTTTTATCCACAATTTGGTTTAAAAGCTGGACTGGGTTACGAATCTTTCAATCCAAAATTTTTATTAAATACTCCAGAATCATTATTGTATTCTGTAGTTGGAGAAGCTTTCATGCCATTAGTAAATAGAAATGCGATAAAAGCAACTTATAAAACGGCTTCTGCAAAACAAATTCAATCCGTTTATGAATATGAGCAAACTGTTTTAAAAGCATATACGGAAGTAGTCAATCAATTGTCGAAAATTGACAATTTAGAAAATTCATTTAAGTTAAAAAATCAGCAGGTAACTGCTTTAAATGAATCGATAGAAATTGCCAATCAATTATTTCTTTCTGCGCGAGCAGATTATATGGAAGTTTTATTAACACAACGTGATGCTTTAGAAGCAAAAACAGCATTGATAGAAACTCGCAAAAACCAAATGCTAACTGTAATTAATTTATACAAAGCATTAGGCGGTGGGTGGAATTAATTAGATTTATTTGAGTAAATTTAAACTAAAAAGTCATCTGAAAAGATGACTTTTTTTGTTTTATAATGTTTCCAATTTCATAATTCGCAAATCGTAAATAAAAAATTAGTTAATTCTAAAAACAGGATATTGCAAATACGCTTTTTCAAAGTATTTCGAATGTTTATACACCCAATATAATTGATCTCCTCCATTTTCTGCAAAAACTTTGTCTGTTTGTTTTTTAGCTTCAAATTCTTGTTTTAAAATAGGATTATCAATTAAAATTTGTTTGGCTAAATCTTCAAAAACATAACTAGAATAGCCTTCTTTTTGTTGTAAAATCGTATCAAAGAAATTCCAATTAAAATAAGAATCAACAGCTTCCGGTTCTAAGGTTTCTAACAAATATTTTACCCCTAATTGATTCGTAGAAATTTTATAATCACCAGTTCTAAATTCCATTTTCTCAACATTTTTTGACACAGTAGTATTGTAATGACCATAATGTCCTTCATATGCATTTTTAGAAGTTTGATAATTTTCAATTTTATAAACTTCAACTTCAAGATTTTCATTTTGAGAAATTTGTGTCATTTCTATGTTGTTCAATTTCAATAACTCAATAATTTGCCATTGACTTTGTGGAACCACATAATACTTAGGAATAGTTACAAATTTCGTTGGTTTATAATTTCCATAGAAAGGAATTTTCTTGGTAAAAGGCTTACTTCTGTCGTAATACAATCTGTCTTTTCCAGAAATATCACTTGGTTTATAACCGCCTTCAAATCCTTTAAAATCCATGTAAGATACTTTTGTAGAATCAATCGTCCAATGCAACGGATATTGATTTCCTGCTTTAAAACTTTCTAAATTCTCTTTTCGTAATTGTTTGATTTTTTCCCAATTCGCATCTGTATAATTTATCGCCGTAACCATAAATTCATACGTAGTTTTCACTCGGTCTTTGTAAGGTTTTAACATGTGTGTTTCTGGTACAAATCCCAACGTATTAAAAAGCGTAGTGTAACCTGTTGCATAACGTGGTGTATCTGTAAATTGTTCATAACCTAAATCGGGTTTCGCACCATGAATATTAACATACGGAACCACATCAATTCTCTTTTTCTGCATATCTTTTACCATTTCTGGATACATTTCATTTTTGAAAAAGTTGCCTAGTTTTTTACCTAAACGCTCGTGTTGTGTGGCAATACAAGTAAAAGTATATTGATAATCCGCACCATTTGAAACGTGATTATCTAAAAAAACATCTGGATTAACCGTATGAAAAAGCTCTTGGAAACTTCTAGAATTTCGTGTGTCCGATTTTATGAAATCTCTATTTAAATCGTAATTTCTACCATTTCCCCTAAATCCGTAGGCTTCCGGTCCGTTTTGATTGGCTCTTGAAAACGAATTTCTATTTAACATACCATCAATATTATAAACCGGAATCGCAACTACAATAGTATTTTTAGGAACTTTTATTTTAGCGTTTGTCAAATCTCGCATCAACATCATGGTAGCGTCAATTCCGTCTGGTTCTCCTGGATGAATTCCGTTGTTGACCAATAAAATTGCTTTATTCTGATTGAAACTAAAATCTTTATTCTCAGAAAAAACCACAATATGCAAAGGTTTTCCACTATCGGTTAAACCCATTGTTTTTATTTCAATTTTATCAGAATTGGAATCTAATACTTGATAAAAAGAAATACATTCTTCATAAGTCGTAGATTGATTTTTGTTTCCTTTTTCGAAGGGTGTTAATGGATTATTTTGAGCGTTTACTAGTAAAGAAGTAAACATAAAAAGTAGAATAAAACGCATAGTTGAATATTTGAATTTCAAAAGTAAGAATATTAAATGGCAATTTCAATGGTAAAAATCAATTTCAAATTTTAAAATTCTGTTTTCTAGTTTCTAACTTCTAGTTTTAAAAAACTATCTTTGCAGCATGAATAAAAATTTACATTCCAACAATATACTTTCGAATTTAGGTATCGAAAGTTTAAATAAAATGCAAGTTGCGGCTGAAACATCAATACTAATTGATTCTGACGTAGTATTGCTTTCGCCAACAGGTTCAGGAAAAACCTTAGCTTTTTTATTACCAGTTTTTCAACTTTTAGAAGAAGACAATAATAAAGTACAGTGTTTAATTATTGTGCCTTCGCGTGAATTAGGGTTACAAATTGAACAAGTTTGGAAAAAAATGGCGACTACTTTTAAAGTCAACATTTGTTATGGTGGCCATTCTATCGAAACAGAAATAAAAAATTTAAGCAATCCACCAGCAGTTTTAATTGGAACTCCGGGAAGATTAGCCGATCATTTAGAAAGAGAAACGTTTGATCCAAAAAGCATAAAAACGCTAATTCTTGACGAATTTGATAAATCATTACAATTAGGATTTCATGAAGAAATGCGTTTCATTATTGGAAAATTAACCAATTTAGAAAAACGTGTTTTAGTATCTGCAACAGATGGAGTAGAAGTTCCAAAATATACAAGAATTGAAAATCCACATGTTTTAAATTACATAGATAAGAAAAAAACGGAAACTAATTTAGATTTTAAATTGGTGATTTCTAAAGAGAAAGACAAGGTTAATTCATTGTTTCATTTAATCTGTTCATTGAAATCTCAGAATGCAATTATTTTCTGTAATCATCGTGAAGCTGTAGAAAGAATTAGCGATTATTTAAATGATAAAGGTATTTTCTCTGTTTTTTATCATGGTGGACTAGAACAAGAAGAACGCGAACGTGCTTTGATTCAGTTTAGAAACGGAAGTATTTCCTATTTAATTACAACTGATTTAGGTGCTCGTGGTTTAGATATTCCGGAAATGAAAAACGTAATTCACTATCATTTGCCTTCAAAAGTTGACGAGTTTACACACAGAAATGGTCGTACTGCACGTATGATGGCATCTGGAACGGCTTACATCATCATTCACGAAAGTGAGAAAAAAGTGGATTATATTGATTATGATATGAAAAAAATTGACGTATCAAATTATAGCGTAATTCCTAAACCGCCAGAATTTAAAACGATTTATATCAGTGGTGGAAAGAAAAACAAGTTGAATAAAATTGATATTGTGGGGTTTTTTTCTCAAAAAGGAAAATTAGAAAAAGGTGATTTAGGTTTAATTGAAGTAAAAGATTTTGTCTCGTTTGCGGCAGTAAAATATGCTAAAGTTGTGCCT
>JAUMDQ010000135.1:0-514 GCA_032121715.1 Flavobacterium sp. | reverse complement strand
GTTGTGCCTTTACTTCAAAATATTAAGGACGAAAAAATGAAAGGCAAGAAATATAAAATTGAAGTTGCCCGAGATGTTGTTAAAAACGCATTAGAAGATTAACAAAAATAAAAAACCTTCAAGAAAATAAACTTGAAGGTTTTTTTATACTTTATATTTTACAAACTACCGAATCTGGTACAAATGGTGAAGCATCGCCGCCATTTCTTAAAACATCACGAACAATACTTGACGAAATATAGGAAGTTTTTGAAGCTGTTAATAAAAATACGGTTTCAATTTTTGATAAACGTCTGTTTGTGTGCGCAATGGCTTTTTCGAATTCAAAATCTGCTGGATTACGTAAACCACGCAAAATAAAATCTGCTTTTTCTTTTTTACATAAGTCGATGGTTAAACCTGTATATGTGATTACTCGCACTTTTGGTTCATCTTTAAAAGTTTCTTCGATAAATCGTTTTCTATCTTCTAGCTCGAACATATATTTTTTCTCGGCATTTACACCAATCGCTAC
>JAUMDQ010000134.1:0-5079 GCA_032121715.1 Flavobacterium sp. | reverse complement strand
CCAATGCTATCATCGCATTAATTTCGTTATCTGATGAAAAATTTGATGTTTTAGACAACTATAAATACACTATTTCTAAATCGGATGAAGTCAAAATTTTAGACATTATTTATAGAAAAAAATCAAATATCCCAAAGAACGTTAACAATTGGTTAAACAGTAAAAATGATTCTATCGTAATTATTGCCATCAAATTAATTGTCCGATTCCGACACAAACACGACATCTCATTAGAGCAAATTTCTTACTTATTAGGTTCCGAAAATCAATCCGTTAGAAAAGAAGTCATCTTAGCTATTAGAGAGTTAGTTATGTTTGAAGCAAATGAGATTTTAATCCAACATTTCACAAAAGAAACAAACATCAGAAACAAAATATCCATAGTAAAAACATTGAATGTTATCGGTACGTCGGAAAATATAGGCTTTATGTCGGTATTGTTAAAAGAAGACGAAAATTTAGAATTAGATTTGAAGCTGGAAATTGTAAACTTCATCAATAAAACGGATGCTACATTTTTCCAAAATTTTAAATTTAACAAAGAAGAAAAGAATATCGAATTACAAAAAATGATTGCTCACTCAAATTGCCCCTACTTATATTGATAACCTTAGAAAGCATAGTTAAAGGCTCCGAATTTTTTTTCGGATGCTACTCCATTTTTTATATTATAGTTTATATAATATTAGCTATTTCGTCTTTTAATGAAATAAAAAAATATTATATCAATAAGTTTTTTCTCCACAAAGATGTGATTATCAAATCAAATAACGCACTTGGAGTTTCTATAGTTGCGCCAGCTTTTAATGAAGGCTTGACTATTATTTCAAACGTAAAATCACTACTTTCCCAAGAATATCCAAAGTTTGAAGTGGTTATCGTTAATGACGGAAGCACAGATGACACCCTAGAAAAATTAATTTCCGAATTTGAGCTTATAAAAGTAGATTTCTTCTATATTGAAAAAATCAAAACAGAACCAGTAAGAGGCCATTATCGCTCCACAAATCCAATATACAACAAACTTTTAGTTGTAGATAAAGAAAACGGAAAAAGTAAAGCTGATGCTTCCAATGCAGGAATCAATTCTACAAAATATTCCCTTTTTATTTGTACTGATGTCGATTGTATTTTGCGTCGTGACACAATAGCAATGCTTGTAAAACCCTTTTTGGAAAGCGATAAAAAAGTGATTGCAGCTGGTGCGGCATTACGAATTTCAAATTCTTGTACTTTTAAAGAAGGTATGCTATACAAATCACATTATCCGGATACTTTTTTCGCTGGATTTCAAGAGCTAGAATACGTTCGTTCGTTTATTTTCGGAAGAATGGCTTGGAGTAAATTAAACGGTTTGCTTTTAGTTTCTGGTGGTTTAGGTATTTTTGATAAAGATACCGTGATTGCCGTTGGCGGCTATTGGAATAAATCTTTAGGAGAAGATTTAGAATTGATTACCCGAATGCGAAAATACATGCACGAACAGAAAAAAGAATTCGAAATAAAATATATCCCAGAATCGTTATGTTGGACAGAAGTTCCAGACGATAAAGAAGTGTTTTTACGTCAACGCGTGCGATGGGCTAGAGGTTTAATTCAAACTTTATTTTTACACAGAAAATTATTTTTCAATCCAAAATACAAAAACACGGGAATGATTGTGTTTCCTTATTATGTATTTTGCGAATTTTTTGTACCCATTTTAGAAGTAATTGGATTAGTTTTTATATTCCTAAACATTTTTTTATTCGGAATAAATGTGCCGTTTTTAGTCATAATTGCGATTTCGGTCTATTGTTTCTACGTTTTAATTACACTAAGTTCTATCTTTTTAGATCAAATGATTCACAAACAATATTCGAGTTTAAAAGAAGTGGGCCGACTAATTATTATGGTTTTCATCGAACCATTAGTATATCATCCATTAAACGTGTATGCATCGTTAAAAGGTTACACACATTTCTTACTTAAAAAAGAGAAAAAATGGGGAGAAATGTCTCGTAAAGGATTTAAAACCGCAAACTAATGACTATTAAATTTAAAATATTATTCCTTTTCATCTGTTTTAGCAACATTGTTTTTGCTCAAAAAGTCAATACTGATAGTTTATTAGTTGTGACGAATAACATCCTTAAATCTGACACAAAAGACTATTTTAAAGCAAAAAAAATAGCTCATCAATGTTTGAAAGTAGCTCCAGATTATCTAGACTTTCACATGGCTTTAGGTAGAATCCATAAAAACGAACAAAACAACGACAGTGCCAGATATTACTTTCAACACGTTATCGATGCCAATCCTAAATACAAAGAAGCATTTGTGTTTTTAAGTAAAACCGAATTAGAAGCGAAAAACAAAGAAGCAGCTTTAGTAGCTATAGAAAAGGGAATTGCGATTTATCCAGAAGAAAAAGAGTTGTATTTAGTAAAACTTCAAGTTGTAAACAGCGAAGAAAACCCTAAAAAAAGTTTGGAGTATCTGGAATTCTTAAGTGCGAAATATCCAGAAGACGAGATGCTTGCTAACCAACTTCGTGAAGTAAAAAGTAATCTAAAATCCAACAGAATTGGAACTGGCTACAGCTTTACTCATTTTAGTCGAGACAATTACGGCCCATGGCATTTGAGCAATATCAATTATATGAAACAATTTGAAAAGTTTTCGCTTGGCGCAAGAATAAGTTATATTGATAGAAGAATAAACGGCGCGAGTGCTAATTTCGGATATTTTTATGAAGTAGAATCGTATTTTAAAACCACAAAAAAGAGTTATTCTTTTGCAAATATTGGTTTTAGCGAAGGAAAAGTATTTCCAGAATTTCGATTTTTATATTCTTATTATTTGACTTTAGGAAAAGGATTTGAAACGGAAATTGGCTACCGATACAACCAACAACAAGATATAAAATTGAGCACAGGAATCATCGCTTTAGGAAAATATTTCAAAAACAATTGGATCAATTTCAGAACGTCCTTTTTAATAAGCGAACCTAAATTATATCCTTCGGTTACTTCAAATTTCAGACATTATTACAACACCAAATACGATTATTTCTCCTTTACCGCAGGTTACGGAACTTCGCCAGATGAAAGACAAACATTAACGCAATTTCAAGACCGAATTGCTTTAACTTCATACCGTTTTGGTGCGGGTTTCAGTAAACTTTTGGCAAAAAAATACATAATTGGATTACAAACTAGTTTTAACAACCAAGAATATTTTCCAGAAAAATTTCAAAAAGAATATAATATTTCCATTGATCTAACATACTTATTCTAAACAAACACCTCCATGAATAATAAAATACTAATTATTGAAGACGATAAAATTATCAAAAATATTATCGAATTTTTATTAAAAAAAGAAGGCTATCAAATCGAATTTGCTGAAGATGGCTTAATTGGTTTGGAAAAAATTAATTCTTTTTTACCCGATTTAATTATCACAGATATTATGTTGCCTTATAAATCAGGTTTAGAAATCACATCGTATTCTAAAGCAAATTTCCCTGATGTTCCTGTTATTATTATTTCATCTTTAGGAAAAGAAGATTTAACAGTAATTGAAGCTTTTAAATTGGGCGCAGATGATTTAATTGCGAAACCATTCAATCCAATCGAATTAGTACTAAGAGTAAAAAGATTTTTTCTTACGCCAAAAGCAATGGTCTAAAAAATCTTAAAACTATATCAATCTTTAAAATAGTTGAAAATTTATAAGTACTTTTGATAGACAATTTTACAACTATGTCTATTCAATTTTTACATAAATTCACCAACCATTTACCTTCAGATGCTATTGAAGAGAATTTTACACGTCAAGTTCCTAAAGCGGCTTTTTCGTATGTAAAACCTCGTATTCCTAGCCATCCGAAGTTAATTCACCTTTCTAAAGAAGTACAAAATTTAATCGGTTTTTCAGATGATTTCATACAATCTGAAACCTTTTTACAATTAGTTTCAGGCGCAGCTATTGTTTCCAATGCAAAACCTTTCGCTATGAATTATGCCGGGCACCAATTTGGAAATTGGGCAGGACAATTAGGCGACGGAAGAGCCATCGTTCTTGGAGAAATTGAACACAACAATCAAATATTTACTTTACAATTAAAAGGCGCTGGAGCAACACCTTATTCACGTCGTGCAGATGGTTTAGCGGTTTTACGTTCTTCCATTCGCGAACATTTATGTAGCGAAGCAATGTTCAATTTAGGCGTTCCAACAACACGTTCTTTATCCTTAATTTCTACTGGTGACGAAGTCTTACGTGATGTCATGTACAACGGAAATCCAGCCATGGAAAAGGGTGCGATTGTGTGCCGAATTGCGCCAAGTTTCATTCGTTTTGGAAGTTTCGAATTGTTTTCGTCTCAAAATGATATCGAAAATTTAAAGGTATTAGCCGATTATACGATTTCAAATTACTATTCAGAAATTCAAACAGAAGGAAAAGAAAAATATATCGAATTCTTTAAAAATGTAGCAGAAAAAACTCGTGAAATGATTGTGCATTGGCAACGTGTAGGCTTTGTTCACGGTGTAATGAATACCGACAACATGAGCATTCACGGCATCACCATCGATTATGGACCTTATGGTTGGTTAGAAGATTACAATCCGAATTGGACACCAAACACCACTGATGCAGAAGGTAAAAGATACCGTTTTGGTAACCAAGCAAACATTGCTTTATGGAATTTATACCAATTAGCAAACGCTTTATATCCATTAATTGAAGAAGCAGAACCTTTAGAAACGATTCTAAATAATTTCGCAAAAAAATACGACGAAGACTTCTCAAAAATGATGTTGAAAAAACTTGGAATTACTTCTAAAAAAGAAGAAAACGACAAGTTAATTCAACAGTTACTCTACAATTTAGAACAAACTGAAACCGATTATACGATATTTTTTAGAAACTTGAATCACATTAATAAAACGGATTCGGTTGAAGATTGTGTAACCAAAATCAATTTTGCCTTTTATAAACCAGAAGAAGTAACTGGAATCATTTTAGAAACTTGGCATTTTTGGTTCGCACAATATTTGACAATTTTAAAAGAAGAAACAGCTTCAGACG
>JAUMDQ010000133.1:0-4615 GCA_032121715.1 Flavobacterium sp. | reverse complement strand
GTTGAAGAATTTCAAAAATACGCTTACGTTTACAAACAAAAAGAGGCACTAAATCATATGTTCCGTGTTGGAACGGGTTTAGATAGTCAGATTTTGGGTGATTTTGAAATCATTGCCCAATTGAAAAATGCGTTTGTAGAAAGTAAAAAACTAAATTTAGCCAATGCCTATTTGGAGCGTTTGGTAAATTCGGTGATTCAAGCGAGTAAAAAAGTGAAAAACGAAACCGAAATTTCTAGCGGAGCAACATCTGTTTCTTTCGCTGCGGTTCAATATATTTTTAAGAATGTTGAAGACATTTCTAACAAAAACATCTTGCTTTTCGGAACAGGAAAAATTGGAAGAAATACGTGTGAAAATCTAGTAAAACATTCGAAACACGATCAAATTACATTAATCAATAGAACAAAAGATAAGGCAGAAAAATTAGCTAAAAAATTAAATCTTCTTGTTAAAGATTACTCGGATTTACAAATCGAATTACAAAAAGCCGATGTGGTTGTTGTAGCTACTGGCGCTCAAAATCCAACTATCGATTTAGATATTTTAAATTTAAAGAAACCGTTGTTAATTTTAGATTTATCAATTCCGAAAAATGTAAATGAAAACGTAAAAGAAAACCCATTTGTTACTCTAATTCACATGGATCATTTGTCGCAAATTACGGATGAAACTTTAGAAAACAGAAAACAACATATTCCTGCCGCCGAAAATATCATTACTGAAATTCTAACTGAATTTTTAACATGGTCTAAAGGCAGAAAATACGCACCAACCATTCATGCTTTAAAAGCGAAATTAAACGCGATTAAAGAATCGGAAATCAATCACTTAAAAAAGAAAAATGCCGATTTTAATGAAGAATATGCTGAAATTATTACAGCTAAATTAATTCAAAAAATAACCAGCCATTTTGCCAATCATTTAAAAGATGATAACACCGTTGTGGAAGAAAGTGTGGAATGGATTAACAAGGTTTTTCAAATAGAGAATATAAACCATTAAGAAATTAAGGTTTAACGATAAAAAATGAAGCAAAAAACAATACGAATAGGAACTCGCGATAGCGAATTAGCACTTTGGCAAGCCAAAACAGTTGAAAAACAATTAAACGATTTAGGTTATAAAACTGAAATTACGGCTGTAAAATCGGAAGGCGATATTGTTTTAGACAAACCTTTGTACGAATTAGGCATCACTGGAATTTTCACAAAAACTTTAGATATTGCTATGGTTCAAGGCAAAATTGATATTGCCGTGCATTCTATGAAAGATGTGCCAACTCAATTGCCAAACGGAATTATTCAAGCTGCAGTTTTAGAAAGAGCTTCCACTTTAGATATTTTAGTTCATAAAGGAAATTTAGATTTTCTAACACAAGAAAATAGTACAATTGCGAGTAGTAGTTTGCGAAGAAAAGCAAGCTGGTTACACAAATATCCAACACATAACGTAGAAGATATTCGCGGAAACGTAAATACAAGAATGCAAAAAGTGGCAGATTCTAAAACTTGGAGCGGTGCTATTTTTGCCGAAGCCGGTTTAGAACGCATCAACTTAAAACCTGAAAATTTTATCGCTTTAGATTGGATGATTCCTGCACCAGCTCAAGGTGCGATGTTGGTAGTTTGTAACGCTGAAGATTTCTTTTCTTTAGACGCCGTTTCGCAATTAAATCATATAGAAACAGAAATTTGTACGTATATCGAACGCCAATTTCTAAGAACGTTAGAAGGTGGTTGTACGGCGCCAATTGGAGCGATAGCGACTTATAACGAAAATGAAGATGTGATAGATTTCACAGGTGTTTTGTTTTCAATTGATGGAAAACAAAAATTAGAAGTTTCTAAAAAAGTGGATGTTTCTGAATGGAAAAAATTAGGATTCAACTGCGCTCAAGAAGTTTTAGCCAATGGTGGCTCGGCATTAATGTCTGAAATTAAAGAAAAATTAAAAAAATAATGTCTGATAAAACCACAATACTTTCTACAAAAATCCTTTCTCCAATTCAAAAACAAGAATTAGTAAAAGCAAATATTGAAGTTATTGAAGCAGAATTCATTAAAACCGAAAACGCTTCTTTCGAAATAAAAAACCTAAACAAAAATTTGATTTTCACGAGTCAAAATGCGGTTTTAAGTATTTTGCAACATCCAACAATTGACCAATTAAAACAAAAAACGGTTTTTTGTGTCGGATTAAAAACGAAAGAATTACTAAACGAAAACGGATTTACAGTGGAAGCCTACACAGGTTACGCGGAAGATTTAGCCGAAATTATTACGTTAGTGTATTCAGATGAAAGTTTTACTTTTTTTAGCGGAAATCTTCGTAGAGATACCTTGCCAGAAATGTTAACAGAAAACGGAATTAGTTTCAATGAAATTAAAGTGTACGATACCACTTTAACACCACATAAAATTTCTGAAAAAGTAGATGGAATTCTGTTTTTTAGTCCGTCAGCTGTAACAAGTTATTTGAAAAAGAACACACTTGCCAACGAAAAATTGTTTTGTATCGGAAACACAACTGCGGATGCTTTAAGAAGTGTCTTATCTGAAACTAAAATTAAAAACATAAAAACAGCGTATCAACCATCAGTTGAAAACGTGATAGAACAAGTTATAGAATATTATAATAAATAAATCCCTCGAAGGGTTTAAAAATAAAAGTCAAAATGATAAAAAACGATTTATTCCTACGTGCCTTAAATAACGAATCTGTTGAACGTCCACCAGTTTGGATGATGCGTCAAGCAGGAAGATATTTACCAGAATTTAGAGCATTACGCGACAAATATGATTTCTTCACGCGTTGTGAAACTCCAGAATTAGCAGCAGAAATTACAGTGCAACCGATTAGAATTGTAAAACCAGATGCAGCGATTTTGTTTTCAGATATTTTGGTTGTGCCACGTGCAATGGGAATTCACGTTGAATTAAAAGACAATTTAGGACCAATTATTCCTAATCCAATCAGAACTTCGCAAGATGTAGAGAAAGTATTCGTTCCAGATGTGAATGAAACATTAGGTTATGTTTTTGATGCGATTAAATTAACGAAACAAATGTTGAACGATGAGGTGCCATTAATCGGTTTCGCAGGTTCACCTTGGACCATTTTCTGTTATGCAGTAGAAGGAAAAGGTTCTAAAAGTTTCGATACAGCGAAAGGATTTTGTTTTTCGAATCCAGTAGCAGCACACGTTTTGTTACAAAAAATTACAGATACAACGATTTTATACTTAAAAGAAAAAGTAAAAGCAGGTTGTAACGCGATTCAAATTTTCGATTCTTGGGGAGGAATGCTTTCTCCAGTAGATTATCAAGAATTTTCATTTCAATATATCAACCAAATAACCGAAGCTTTAGCAGAAATAACTCCAGTTATTATTTTCGGAAAAGGATGTTGGTTTGCCTTAGGAGATATGGCAAAAACAAAAGCTTCGGCTTTAGGTGTAGATTGGACTTGTTCTCCAAGAAACGCCCGTTATTTATCTGGCGGAAAAATCACATTACAAGGAAATTTCGACCCATCAAGATTATTATCGCCAATTCCAACCATCAAAAAAATGGTACATGAAATGATTGACGAATTCGGAAAAGACAATTATATCGTCAACTTAGGTCACGGAATTTTACCAAATATTCCTGTGGATCACGCGAAAGCTTTTGTGGAAGCGGTGAAGGAATATAACAAATAAGAATATGCCACACTTTATTATAGATTGTTCAGAGGATATTGCGACTCTAAAACAACCGTTAGAAATAATTCAAGAAGTCTACAATACTGCTGATACATCTGGTTTGTTCACAAAAGGAGATGTCAAAGTGAGATTAAATCCATTTAAGGATTACATAGTAGGTGGTAAACAAGATAGTTTTATTCATGTTTTTGCTTATATTATGCAAGGAAGAACAACACAAGAGAAGGCTGAATTATCAAATAAAATTGTTGCCAAACTAAAATCAATGTTCCCTGATATTTCAATTATTTCTATTAATATTAGTGATTTTGAAAAAGACACATATTGTAATAAAACCATGGTATAATCACGTTTTAATTCTTTAGAATGGATATAAAAAATGCTTTTCTTATTCATCCTTTAAATGAAAAAGATACAAATAATTTGTACCAGTTTTTGTTTAATAATAAGGAACGATTAAAATTGTTTTTTCCTGTAACATTGGAAATGAATAGTTCTTTAGAAAAAACGGAAACGTATATTTCAATTAAGAATAAAGAAATAGAAGAAAAGACAAATTTTACTTTAGCTATTCGAGATAAAAAGAATCAAAAAATAGTTGGTTTAATACTTATAAAAAAAATTGATTGGATCAAAAAAATTGGTGAAATTGCCTATTGTATTGGTTCAGAATTAGAAGGGAAAGGAGTGACTTCTTTTGCAGTTAAAGAAATGACTTCTTTTGCTTTTGAGGAATTAGGTTTGAAAACACTTCAAATCATAGCTCATCAAACCAATTTAGGAAGTGTAAAAGTGGCTGAAAAGAATGGTTTTGTTTGGCAAAGAACCTTACAAAACGAATTTACGCCAACCAATGGAACTCCATTAGATATGGAATTATATGAATTATACAATGAAAAATAAATTCTA
>JAUMDQ010000132.1:0-10350 GCA_032121715.1 Flavobacterium sp. | reverse complement strand
TAGAACAATCTAAACCTTGGAACACAGCAGGAATTACAGGAGTTTCTGGTTTCTTGAAAAAATTATGGAGATTATACTTTGATGACAACGGTTCTGTTATTGTAAACGACGAACCAACCGCAGAAATGTACAAATCGTTACATAAAACCATCAAAAAAGTAACGGAAGACATTGAGAATTTCTCATTCAACACGTCGGTTTCTCAATTTATGATTTGCGTCAACGAATTGCAACAATTAAAATGTAATCATAAAGCGATTTTAGAACCATTAGCGCTTTTAGTTTCACCATACGCGCCGCATATTGCTGAAGAATTATGGAGTGCTTTAGGTCATCAAGGATCGATTGCAACAGTTGCTTTTCCAAAATTTGAAGCCAACTATTTAGTCGAATCTGAAAAAGAATATCCAGTTTCATTCAATGGAAAAATGCGTTTCACCATTAAGTTACCACTAGATTTAACGGCCGCTCAAATTGAAGAAATCGTAATGGCTGATGAAAGAACTCAGGCTCAATTACAAGGCAGAACACCGAATAAAGTCATTATCGTTCCTGGTAAGATTATTAATTTGGTTGGATAATAATTAGACAATAAGTCAATTGGTCAATGTGCCAATTCCTATAATCCCAATTTCATTAAACAAATGAAATTGGGATTTTTATATGTAACACTTTATAATTTCCTTCTACATATAATAAATTAACATTGACAACTTGTCATTTTTAAAATTTGGCTCATAATTTGATGTTTATTTTGTAACTTTAAATTTTTAAAATTAAAAACTATGTTTGATTTACCTTACATGATAATAATTGGAGCGATTGCTCTGTTTAGTTGGTTAGTAAGTTCGCGCTTAAAAAGTAAGTTTGAGCATTATTCAAAACTTACCTTAAGGAATGGAATGTCTGGTGCCGAAATTGCAGAAAAAATGTTGGCTGATCACGGAATTCGTGATGTAAAAGTAATTTCTACTCCAGGAAGATTAACAGATCATTATAACCCAATTGATAAAACCGTAAACTTATCAGAAGCTGTTTATAACCATCGTAATGCAGCAGCAGCAGCAGTTGCGGCTCACGAATGTGGACACGCTGTACAGCACGCCCAAGCGTATGAATGGTTAACGATGCGTTCTAAAATGGTACCAATGGTTAATGTGTCGTCAAGTTTGTCGCAATGGTTAATTATGGGTGGAATTATTTTAGGTTTTGCTTCAAAATCTGGAATTGGATTTTATGTAGCTGTAGCTGGTTTACTTTTAATGGCTGTCGCAACGCTTTTCAGTTTCATTACCTTACCAGTAGAATATGATGCCAGTAACCGTGCTTTGGCTTGGTTGAAAAATAAAAATATGCTAGGTCAAGAAGAATACGCTGGTGCAGAAGACTCATTAAAATGGGCGGCCAGAACGTATTTAGTTGCAGCTTTAGGAGCTTTAGCGTCATTACTATATTGGGCTTACCGAATTTTAGGCTCAAGAGATTAAGACTAAAAATTATATAAAAAAAGTCCGTCAATTCATTTTGACGGACTTTTTTATACTTCGTAAATCGTAAATTACAATTGTATTTGTCTTTCGATTTGTTGTTCCAATGAAATATAGGTTTCTGTACGAGAAACGCCATTGATACTTTGAATTTTCTTGTTTAACAATTGCATTAAATGTTCGTTATCTCTACAAATGATTTTGGTTAAAATACTCCAATTTCCTGTTGTATAATGCGATTCCAAAACCTCTGGAATTTTTTTTAATTCTTTCACCACATCTGAATTATTGGATGCTTTTTCTAAATAAATTCCAATAAACGCCATCGTCTTATAACCCAAAACTTTATTGTCTACCACATATTTCGAACCTGAAATCACGCCAGCTTGTTCTAATTTTTTTAAACGTTGATGAATGGCCGCGCCTGAAATTCCGAGTTTATTCGCAATTTGAAGAATCGGTTTTCTAGCATCTTCCATTAAGTTGCGAAGAATTTCTTTGTCAATTCCGTCAATTTCAATTTGTAAGTGATTTATCTTCATAGCTTGTAGTTTTAAATAAAAAATCCGAAATAAGTTACTATTTCGGATTAAAGTTAAGAAAATTATTTAAATTTTAAATAGAATAATTATAACCAAAATAAGGCACTTCAAATTCTTTAAATAAAACACCATAGTCTTCTAATTCTTTTAAAATAGGTTCGTATACTTCTTTTGAAATTGGCAATTGCACGCCAGCAGTAGTAATTTCACCATTTAATATTTTTAACGCTGCTATAGCAACCGGTAATCCAACAGTTTTTGCCATTGCGGTATACGTTTGATCGTCTCCCAAACACACCATTGTGGAATCTATTTGTTTTTCTTCGCCATTGATTTCGTATCCAAATTTATGGTACATTACAATCATATCTTTATCATCAGGCTGTAACGTCCATTTGTCAGCTAATATTTTTTCTAACATTTGTGCTGGAGTGGCATTTTTTAATCCAGAAATTGCTGTTTTGCTAAATAAATCTAGTTCTAACAATTTATCCCAAATGACATCGTCTTGGTCAATTTTTAATTGATGTCTGAATTTAATTTCTACAGAATCTGTTGGATGATAAGGTAAAAACAAATTTACAAACTCTCTGTTACTCATACTTTCCGAATCGTCTACAATAAAGGTATCATCTGTCATACCTAATTGCACAAAAACGTCCCAAGCTTTAGAAAAACCAACTCTTCTAATAGTTCCGCGGTAACACGTTTGGGCATCTTCCAAACCATAAATTTCTCTGTATTTTAAAGAATCTCTATTCGCGTAAGCTTCAAATCTTCCGAAACCATCGACTTCTAAAAACTCTGTTCTTCTAAATAATTTATTGTATGGAATGTATTTGTATTTCCCTTCTTGGATAAACTTTGCAGCACCACCTTGTCCGGCTAAAACCACATTTCTTGGATTCCAAGTAAACTTATAATTCCATAAATTGTCGTCACTTTCTGGAGCGACTAATCCACCACAAAACGATTCGAATAAAATGATTTTTCCACCTTGGCTTTTGATTTCGTCCATAATTTTCATGGCACTCATGTGGTCAATTCCTGGATCTAAACCAATTTCGTTCATTAAAACGATGTTGTTTTCTTTCGCCACAGCATCTAAAGCTTGCATTTCTGCACTAATATAGGAAGCCGTAACCATATGTTTTTTATATGTAACACAATCTTTTGCTACTCCAATATGCATGTGAGCTGGCAACATCGAAATTACTACATCAGCTTGTTGAATTTCTTTTTTTCTTTGTTCGTCATTAAAAACATCAAAAGAAATCGCTCTAGAGTTTTTATGATTTCCCGTTTTCTTTTTGGCTAAATCTTCAGACAAATCGCCAATCGTCACAAATAAATTTTCTGTTTCCGACTTGTCTAATAAATATTTTATAAGTGAAGAGGCAGATCTACCTGCTCCTATAATTAAAATCTTTCTCATTATTTTTTAAAATATCACACGAAGGTAATGAAATGTTGTATTTCTAGAAAATAAAACCTCTTATTTATGAAAAATTTTGGTTTTAAGTTTAATATATTTGTACTAAAATTAGAAAGAAACTATGGAAAAGAAGATTTTATTAGCCGCTTGTATATTAGGGTTTTTAGCCATCATTTTCGGTGCTTTTGGCGCACATGCTTTAAAGAAAACACTAACTCCAGAACAATTAACTTCTTTTGAAACTGGTGTGAAATACCAAATGTATCACGCTTTATTTTTATTGTTCGTTGGAATGACTCAAATCATAACCCTAAAAGAGAAAGTAGTTTTGTTTTATTTGGTTTTAGTTGGCGTCCTATTTTTCTCAGGTTCGATTTATATTTTAACAACAAGTGCGATTACTGGAATTAAATCTAAAATAGTTGGGCCAATCACTCCTATCGGCGGATTATTTTTAATCCTTTCTTGGGGATATTTATTTTACGCTATTTTAATGAAAAAATAACAGAAAACGTTTATTTGTCAAATTATTGTTTAATTTTGCACTTTATATAAAAGCAACATAACTTATTATTTTATGAATACATACGCTCAATCTACGAAATCGATTTCGTTAGAAAAATATGGAATCAAAAATGTTAAAGAAATCGTTTACAATCCGTCATACGATTTATTATATGACGAAGAGTTAAACGACAACCTACAAGGCTTTGAAAAAGGACAATTAACTGAACTTGGTGCGGTTAATGTAATGACTGGTGAATTCACAGGTCGTTCTCCTAAAGACAAATACATTGTTAAAGACGCTACCACAGAAAACACAATTTGGTGGAATTCTGAAAAAGCCGTTAACGACAACAAACCTATTTCTACAGACACATGGAATTCCTTGAAAGAAACTACAGTTGCGCAATTATCTGAAAAGAGATTATTTGTGGTAGATGCTTTTTGTGGCGCGAACGAAAACACACGTTTAAAAGTTCGTTTCATTATGGAAGTAGCTTGGCAAGCGCACTTTGTAACTAACATGTTTATTAGACCAACTGCAGAAGAATTAGCGAATTTTGGTGAGCCAGATTTCGTAGTTATGAATGGTTCAAAAACTTCTTTTAAAGATTTTGCTGCTCATAATTTAAATTCTGAAGTATACGTTGCTTTCAACTTAACTGAAAAAATTCAGTTAATTGGCGGAACTTGGTATGGTGGTGAAATGAAAAAAGGTTTATTTTCATTAATGAACTATTACTTACCATTACAAGGAATTGCTTCTATGCACTGTTCTGCAAACAAAGGAAAAGATGGCGATGTTGCTGTTTTCTTCGGATTATCTGGAACAGGAAAAACAACTTTATCAACTGATCCAAAACGTGAATTAATCGGAGACGATGAACACGGATGGGATAATGATGGTGTCTTTAATTTCGAAGGTGGATGTTATGCCAAAACTATCGATTTAAGTAAAGAAAATGAACCAGATATTTTTAATGCCATCCGTAGAGATGCATTATTAGAAAACGTTACGGTTGATGCCAACGGAAAAATTGACTTTAAAGACGGTTCAGTTACACAAAATACTCGTGTTTCTTACCCAATTTATCATATTGACAATATTGTTAAACCAGTTTCTAAAGCAGGTCATGCCAATAAAGTTATCTTTTTAACAGCTGATGCTTTCGGAGTTATGCCTCCTGTATCTAAGTTAACTCCAGAACAAACTAAATATTACTTCTTATCAGGTTTTACAGCTAAATTAGCAGGAACTGAAAGAGGTGTTACACAACCAGAACCAACATTTTCAGCTTGTTTCGGAAAAGCCTTTTTATCATTACACCCAACTAAATACGGTCAGGAATTAGTGAAGAAAATGGAAGAACATAAAGCAACTGCTTATATGGTAAACACAGGTTGGAATGGAACAGGAAAACGTATTTCAATTAAAGACACACGTGCTATTATTGATGCGATTTTAGATGGTTCTATTGAAAATGCAGAAACTACAATAGTTCCTACATTTAATTTTGTAGTTCCTACATCTTTAAACAATGTAGATTCAAACATTTTAGACCCAAGAAACACGTATGCAGATGCTTCTGAATGGGCCACTAAAGCAGAAGATTTAGCTGGAAGATTCATTAAGAACTTCGTACAATATACAGATAACGAAGAAGGTGCTGCGTTAGTAAATGCAGGTCCGAAATTATAAGAGTATAAACAACCAAAACACTACTTAAAAAACGTCTTGAAATTTCAAGGCGTTTTTTTTGTGGGTTTAAGCAATATAAAAGCATAAAAAAAGCGCTCATTTCTGAACGCTTTGTATAATTGTAATAAAGTTGATTACTTTCCTTTATTCGCTTCTGCTACATATTTTTCTAAAGCACCTGTCATCGATGGAGTTCCTGGCGCTGGCGCCATAATATCCACTCTTAAACCGTGTTCTAAAGCTTCTTTTTGAGTTGTTGAACCAAATACCGCAATACGTGTATTATTTTGCTCAAAATTCGGGAAATTCTTAAATAATGATTTAATTCCTGTTGGGCTAAAAAATGCTAATACATCGTAATACACATCTTTCAAATCGGTTAAATCACTCATGACCGTTCTGTAGAATATTCCTTGTTTCCAATCTACTTTTAAACCATCAAGTGTTTGTGGCACATCATGATTCAATTGATCTGTATTTGGCAATAAAAACTTTTCGTCTTTATACTTTTTAATCAGCGGAGCTAAATCAGCAAAATCTTTCTGACCTACATAAATTTTACGTTTTCTGTATACCACATATTTTTGCAAATAAAAGGCAACAGCTTCCGATTGACAAAAATATTTTAAATCCTCAGGGATTTTATATCTCATTTCTTCAGCTACTCTGAAAAAGTGATCTACTGAGTTTTTACTAGTAAATATAATTGCAGTAAAATTATTTAAATCGATTTTCTGAACTCTAACTTCTTTTGCCGAAACGCCTTCCACATGAATAAAAGGTCTAAAATCAATTTTTACCTTAAATTTATTTTGCAGATCATAATATGGAGAATTCTCCACTTTCGGTTCTGGTTGAGAAACCAAAATCGTTTTTACTTTCAAATTTGACATATCTAACAAATTCCTAATTTTTCGTTACCCAATAATACATGAAATAATACGGTGCTATTTCAAGCGTGCAAAGATACAAAATAAAATAAAACAATTTACCAAGTATCATCTTTTGATAAGTTTTTACTAAAAAATAATAAGTAAAAACGTTATAAAGCAAGAAAACCCCGAGTATTACATAGAAAACTTCTTTAATTGGAACCGCATTATAATACAAAACTATATTAACCGGCAACAAAATAAATCCTAAAAAAGCTCTATAATTGGTTTTTATTAAGTTAAATTGATCTACTACACTTTCAGAATCTATCGCAGTTCCTACAATTTTTTCAATTAAAAACTTCGACAAAACAAACACGAAAAGAAAGGTAACAATTTGTATATAAGTAATATAATTATCCGTTTTCGTATAATTAAAAAAACTTAAAAGCAATAAAATAAAGAAGGAAAAGGAAATTAACTGAATGATAAACATGGAAATAGTAAACCAATTCAATAAATTATTGGTGTCTTTGTAAACTTTATTGTATTTATCTGAATAACCTAATTTTATAAACTCGTTAAATCGAACAGAAAATATAGATTTGTTAAGCGCAATGATTGCAATGGCCAACACAAATAAAACTGTGGCCCAATCTTTGTTTACTAAAATTCGTTCTGATAATTGCATCATGTTCATACCGCAAAAGTAACAAAAAAAACAACTATGAATTAATTATAATATTATTAAGACATTAAATCTAAAAAAATCTTAATTTTGCAACGAAAATAAAATCTCATGTCAGCAGGAATAGTAATTATACCTACCTATAACGAAATTGAAAATATTGAGCGAATAGTTCACGCCGTTTTTCAATTGCCTTCCACTTTTCACGTATTAATTGTGGATGATAATTCACCCGACGGAACTGCTCAAAAAGTAGTCGAGTTACAACAACAATATGCGGGGAAATTATTTTTGGAAGTGCGTACAAAAAAATCTGGATTAGGAACCGCTTATGTGCATGGTTTCAAATGGGCTTTATCTCATAATTATGAATATATTTATGAAATGGATGCCGATTTTTCTCATAATCCAAACGATTTAGAAAAATTATATTTGGCTTGTCAAAAAGGCGCAGATGTAGCTATAGGTTCTAGATATTCCAAAGGTGTGAATGTAGTAAACTGGCCATTAAACCGCGTTTTGATGTCGTATTTTGCATCAGTCTATGTGAAATTTATTACTGGAATGCAAATTCATGATGCTACCGCTGGTTTTATTTGCTACAAAAGAAATGTTTTAGAAACGATAAACATTGATAAAATCAAATTTGTGGGTTATGCCTTTCAAATTGAAATGAAATACCGTGCTTTTGTGCACAAATTTAGAATTGAAGAAGTGCCAATTATTTTTACTGACAGAACTTTAGGTGAATCTAAAATGAGTGGTGCGATTATTCGAGAAGCCGTTATTGGCGTGATTATGTTACGAATTAGAAAAATATTTAATAGACTATAAATGAGCACATTTTTAATTAAAAATGCAAAGATTGTAAATGAAGGGAGCATCTTCGAAGGAGATGTGTTAATTGAAAATGAAAGAATAAGTCAGATTGCTGAAAGCATTAGCCCAAAAACTTCAAACTGTGTCATTATTGATGCAGAAGGTAGTTTTTTAATGCCTGGTGTGATTGATGATCAAGTACATTTTAGAGAACCGGGCTTAACGCACAAAGGCGATATTTCTTCGGAAAGTAGAGCAGCTGTTGCAGGCGGAATTACTTCATTTATAGAACAACCGAATACGGTACCCAACGCTATTACTCAAGAATTACTTGAAGATAAATATCAAATTGCAGCTAAAACATCACATGCGAATTATTCGTTTATGATGGGCGGAACCAACGATAATTTAGAAGAAATTTTAAAAACTAATCCGAAAAATGTTGCTGGAATTAAGTTGTTTTTAGGTTCTTCAACAGGAAACATGTTGGTGGATAATCCTGAAACGTTAGAAAAAATATTTTCTTCTACAAAAATGCTTATTGCGGTTCACTGTGAAGATGAAGCGACAATCAAAGCTAATTTAGAAAAATATACAGAAGAATATGGTGAGGATATTCCTGTGAACAAACATCATTTAATTCGAAGTGAAGAAGCGTGTTATTTATCGTCATCAAAAGCGATAGAATTAGCCCAAAAAACAGGTGCTCGTTTGCATATTTTCCATGTTTCTACGGCGAAAGAAACTGAATTGTTTACCAATAAAATTCCGTTAGAAGACAAAAAAATTACAGCAGAAGTTTGCGTACATCATTTATGGTTTACCGATAAAGATTACGATACTAGAGGAAATTTGATCAAATGGAATCCAGCAGTAAAAACACAAACCGACCAAGATGGTTTATGGAAAGCTTTACTTGACGACAGAATTGACGTGATTGCAACTGATCACGCGCCTCATACTTTTGAAGAAAAACAAAACAAATACACAAGTTGTCCAAGTGGCGCACCAATGGTACAACATGCTTTAGTTGTGATGATGGAAGCGTATATTAAAGGTAAAATTTCTGTAGAAAAAGTAGTAGAAAAAATGTGTCACAATCCTGCTAAAATTTTCAAAATAGAAAATCGTGGATTTATTAAAGAAGGTTATTTTGCCGATTTAGTTTTAGTGAATCCGCACATGCCTTGGAATGTGAAAAAAGAAAATATTTTATACAAATGTGGTTGGTCACCTTTAGAAGGCATCAATTTTAAATCGCGTATTTCGCATACCTTTGTCAATGGAAAATTGGTTTATGCTAATGGGAAAGTAAAAGATGTTATTGCAGGACAACGCTTAACTTTTAACCGAGAATAGTTATGAAAAAAGTCATTTATTTAAGTGTTTTTTTGGCGATTTTCGCTTGTAATGACAATCCCGTAAAGGAACCAAAGGTTTTATTAGACGAAGAAACGATGGAAAACATTTTGTTTGATGTTGCGGTTTTACAAGCAGCTAAAGCCAATTCTCCAGAAGTTTTACAAGCCAACAACATCGATTCAAAAGACTTTATTTATAAAAAATATAAAATTGATAGCGCGACCTATCATCAGAACAACAGATATTACGCAGGTGATGTGAGAAAACACAAACACATGCACAAAAGAGTTTTAGTGCGATTAGAAACCCTTGTTGCTAAGCCACAAATTGAAGGCATTAATAAATAAAAAAGGCGACCAAATGGTCGCCTTTTTTATTATACTAGTTGTTTCGTAATTACTTTATCAATAGCATTCCATAATTGAATTCTCATTTGTAAAGAGTCGTGTGCGACTTGTTTCACATCTGCCCATTTTTTTGGACAATCGCCACATAGTTCATCAATCATTTTCATGGCCATTGGTCCGTGTTCATCTGCATCTAATTCAATATGTCTTTCAAAATAATAAATTAGTTTGGATAGGTTTACGGTTGGGAAATTTACTTGAAAGTTTCTTAAAATTTCGGTAAACATATTCGGAATTAAATCTTCTCTACCAAACGTAAATGCTGAAGCAATTTTATGAGGCTCAGCTTCTTCAACAATCGTAAATGTATACTTCAAAAACGCTTTTACTTCTTCTGGAAGATTAGATCCTTTAATCGAAACAAAGATGTTTTTTGTTTTTTCTACATTATCTAAAAAGTCGAAAATATGTTTTGTAGTGGCGCCACATTCGTTCATTGCATCGATATACATTTCAAAATGACTTTGTCTTTTTCCATCAAAAGAAATATCGGTTTCTTCCGCTACAACAATTTCGTTAATTAAATATCTAATTT